>JAFLUE010000038.1 GCA_022508945.1 Oscillospiraceae bacterium | reverse complement strand
TTTCCTTGGAACCTTTCCCAAAACTTTTTCGTGAGCGCCTGTTGTTTTAGGCGATATGTTGTCGGCTGTGACAACGTTTTATGCGCCTCGTAAACTGAAAACTTTTCCTCGCATAACGCGACCCGTGCCGACAGGCGCGGCACAAAAAAGTTTTGGGAGGGTTCCCATTGTAAACTAAATCTTCGTCATTCTCGCGTAATTTCTCATTACCGCTTTTTCGCCTATCCGGTCGAAATCGACCGTGACCATTGCGTCATTTCCCATCTGCTTTATCTTTACAACGATCCCGTCGCCGAATTTCATATGACGCACTCTGTCTCCGACAGCAATGTTTTCCGCCGCGCCCTGTGCCGAGGGGGCTTTGAGCTTTTCGGACTGCTCTTTTAAAAAGCTGTGGGGCTTCGGCTTTGACGCCGACATATGATCCCTCGAAAACGCGGACATCTCCTCGATCTCCTCGCAAAGCTCCGACGGGATCTCGCGCACAAATGTCGAAAGCTTGTTCGCGGAAGTTCTTCCATACAGCATTCTGTAGTTGGTATGAGTTATATACAAGCGCCTTTTCGCGCGTGTTATCGCGACATACGCAAGTCTTCGCTCTTCCTCCATTTCGCTTGGCTCGCCAATACTCATCATTGACGGGAAAACATTGTCCTCCGCCGCGACCATGAACACAACGGGAAACTCAAGTCCCTTCGCGCTGTGCATCGTCATAAGCGAAACGCGGTCGGCTTCTTCGTCAAAGCCGTCAATATCGGACGCTAGCGCCGTCTGCTCGAGAAAATCTGGCAGAGCCGCGTCGGGCTGTTCGTTCATAAGCTGAATGGCGTTTGATTTCAGCTCGGCAATATTCTCCATCCGTGCCGCACCCTCGTCGCCCTGCGCTTTGAGCATCTGGACATACCCCGTTTTCTCCGCAACCGCGTCGATAAGCTCGTCAAGCGGCAGCGAGTCCGCAAGCTCATCAAGCTCGTCAAAAAGATTTGCGGCAGCCTTCAGCGAATTAGCCTTTCTCGAAAGCGTCTCATACTGGGCCGCGTCACGGCAGACCTCGATCGGGTCTATATTCAGCCCCTCCGAAACACGGATTATTTCCTCGATTGTCGCGTCGCCTATCCCGCGCTTCGGCTCGTTTATGATCCTTCGGAATCTTATCACGTCATACGGGTTGTTTAATATCGCGAGATAGGACAATATATCCTTTATCTCTTTTCTGTCATAAAAGCGAAGCCCGCCGACCATTTTATACGGTATCTTCTGCCTTGAAAGCGCCGTTTCAACGCTCCTCGAAAGCGCGTTTGTACGATATAAGACCGCGAAATCCGAATATTTCGCGCCGTTGTTTACTTCCTCGGAAATTATATCGGCTATTCCCTTCGCTTCGCTTTGCTCGCTCGAATACTTTCTTATCTGTATTTTCCCGCCCTCGCCAAGCTCGCTCCAGAGCTTTTTGTCCTTGCGGCGGGAGTTGTTTTTTATGACCGCGTTTGCCGCGTTCAGGATATTTTCCGTCGAGCGATAATTCTGTTCGAGCCTTACTACCGCACAGTTTTTATACTGTTTTTCAAAGTTAAGGATATTTTCGATCGTCGCTCCTCTGAAGCGGTATATAGACTGATCGTCATCGCCGACAACACACAGATTTCCGTTCTCTCCCGCCAAAAGCGAGACCAGACGGTACTGTGCAACGTTTGTGTCCTGATACTCATCGACCATTATGTATTTATACAAATTCCGATAATGCTCCAAAGCGTCGGGAAAGCCCTCAAACAGCTTTACCGTAAGGAAAATGATATCGTCAAAATCAACGGCGTTCGCGTTTTTAAGCGCGTTTTGATACTCGACATAGACCTTTGCGACGTACCTTTCGATAAACTCCGTGCTGTCGATATTATCCTCCGCGAACTCCTCCGCGGAAATAAGCCTGTCCTTTAGAGACGATATCCTGTTCTTAAAGACCTTTTGACCTATGACCTTTTCGTCAATATCCAGGCGCTTCATAATGTCCTTTATGAGCCGCTTTGAATCATCATCGTCATAGATCGTAAAGCCCGAACGATATCCGAGCTTTTCGATCTCACGGCGCAGGATCTTCACACAGGCGGAATGGAAGGTCGAGGCGTTTATTTTGTCCGCGTCCTCTCCAAGCATCTGCGAAAGCCTTGAGCGAAGCTCTCCCGCCGCCTTGTTTGTAAAAGTGATCGCCAGAATATTCCACGGCTTTACAGGCTCTACAGCAATAATTTCCGCAAGCCTTACGGCATTTTCCGGTGTTTTGTCCAATTTCGGAAAGTCCGCCAAAAACCGCTCACGGTCGGGAGAAAGCTCTCGGATCTCCTCGTCATGATACGCGTTTCCGAAGCGCGTCATATTCGCGATCCTGCTTACAAGAACCGACGTTTTCCCGCTTCCCGCGCCGGCGATGATTAGCTGCGGTCCCAAAACGCGGAAAATCGCTTTTTTCTGCATATCGTTCGAGCGGGAGAAAAAGCTTTCGAGCGCCGCTCGTTTAAGTTCCGTATAGTTCAAATTTCACCTCACTCGCCGGCTGACGCTTCAAGAGGGAAAAAAGGATTTACCTCGTTTCCGATCGCCTGCGGAAGCTCGCCGTTCCATCTGCTTATTTTCAGATAATCGATATAACTCGGATTTTTCTCGATCTGCTCCTGTACTACCTGTATGGCATAAGCCTCCGCGTCCGCCTTTATTTTCTGCGCGTCCGCCTCAGCCTGTGCCGCAATTACCTTCTGCTTCGCCTCTTCTTCTTTTTCGGCGGTTTTATTCTGCATCTTAAGCGCTTCCTGAGCGGCGATGACCTTAGCCTGTATCGACTGTTCAAATGCCTCGTCAAACGAAAGGTTTTCTATCGCAAACGCCGTTACGACGATCCCGCTCGGCGCGAGCGTTTCTCTGAGAGCCTCGTAGATCGCGTTCTGAACCTCGGAGCGCGTCTGTACCAGATCCTCCGCGCGAACCTTTCCTATCTCGTTTTTCGCGATCTTCGCGACATTCGGAACGAGAAGCTTTGTCTCTACGTTTGCGATGCCTATGGAGCGTATAATATCCGAAAGCTTTGTTCCGTCATAGTAATAGTTCATTTTAAGCGAGAGCTGGTCGACCGTCTGTGTGTCGCTTGTATAGGCGTTTGTCTGTATAGAATAGATCTGCTCGCGCGTATCGACCTCTTGTATCTCCTCGATAAAAGGAAGGTGGAAATTAAGCCCTGCCGAAAGATCGCTTCCGACGATCTTTCCGAACTGATATTTAACCCCGATAAATCCCTCGTTTACGACAGTAAAACAATTAAACAAAAGTATTACGACAAAAACCGTTATTACCGCCGCCAAAGCAATGCTCGTATAATTTAATTTTCCGCTTTTTTTCTCTTCAGACATTTTATTTCCTCCATTTTATTAATACTTGAATTTTAAAAAATTTATCCCATTTATATGCCGACACAAGCTCCGCCTCTTACAGCAGAGCTTGATATCACAATATTCATCATCCGTTTGCAATAAGCTCGGAATATTTGTCGTTGACGCCCATTGATACGACCGATCTTCTGCTTATGCCCTCGTTCGCGAATGCCTGAGTCAGCATTAGCTTTATTCTGTTGACCTGGTTTACCTCCGAAGCGCCGGGGTCGAAATCGACCGCGACGATGTTGCTTTCGGGGTGCTGGCGGCGAAGCTCGCCGATAACGCCCTTTCCGGTAACGTGGTTTGGCAGACACGCGAACGGCTGCATACAAACGATGTTCGGAACTCCCTCGCGTATAAGCTCAAGCATTTCCGCGGACAAAAACCAGCCCTCTCCCGCGATGTTTCCGTTTGAAACAATGGGCAATACCGATTCCATCATCTCGAAAATATCGCCGGGACTGCCGAATTTCGTCCCCTTCACCGACTTTCTGTAGCTGCTCTCCATAAACCTGAACGCCCTTATTACCGAGTTTTCGGCAAAGCGCTTGAGCCTTGAACAGTACAAAAGCTTGTGCTTCGTAACTCCGTGAGAGCAAATATAATAGAAAAATCCCATAAGGTCGGGAACGACTACCTCACAGCCCTCGTTTTCGAGCAGCCCTATTATGTCGTTGTTCGCGACGGGGTGGAACTTTACGAGTATCTCCCCGACAAGCCCTATCTTCGGCTTCTTTATATCGCGCACGGGAAACTCCGAAAACTCCTTTACGATATTCCGAACGTTCTCCTTAAAGCGCGAAAACGAGATCGACTTAAGCTCGTCGCGCAGGTACATCCTCCATTTTTCGTATAGCGCGTTTGCCGAGCCTTTTTCGACTTCATACGGACGAACCTTATACAGACATCTCTGTAAAACGTCGCCGTAAATTATACTCATAAACGCGCGTATCGCCATTCCCGCGGAGAGCTTAAATCCGCTCTGCTTTTCAAGCCCCACAACATTCAGCGAGATAAGCGGAATATTGTCATATCCCGCGTCCTTAAGCGCTTTTTTCAACATTCCGACATAGTTTGTAGCCCTGCAGGCTCCGCCCGTCTGAGTTATCATAACGGAAGTGTTGTTTAAGTCATATTTGCCGCTGTTAAGCGCGTGTATAAGCTGCCCCACTATAAGTATCGACGGATAGCAGGCGTCGTTGTTTACATATTTCAGCCCCTCATCAACGACCGCCTTTGAGCAGTCACGCAGTATCACGATATTATATCCCGAATGAATAAACGCCGCCTCGAGCAGATCAAAATGGATAGGCGCCATCTGCGGGCAGAGAATGGTATGCTTTTTACGCATTTCTGCGGTAAACTCGGGCTGTTTTATGTAACCGATGTGTCCGCGCACGGGCTTATACTTATGTCTCGCGCGTTCGTCAACGACCGAGATAAGCGAGCGCAGACGTATTCTTGCCGCGCCGAGGTTGTTTACCTCGTCAATTTTAAGGCAGGTATAGAGCTTTCCGAAGCTGTGGAGTATTTCCTGAACTTCGTCTGTCGTCACCGCGTCAAGTCCGCAGCCGAAGGAGTTCAGCTGTACAAGCTCAAGACAGTCATTCACTCCGACAACGTGACCCGCCGCGTACAATCTTGTATGATACGTCCACTGGTCAACCACTCGGATAGGTCTTACGACCTTTTCGAGATGGGCTATGCTGTCCTCAGTAAGGACTGCGAAACCGTATCCTGAAACCATTTCGGGGAGTCCGTGGTTTATCTCGGGGTCTACGTGATAGGGTCTTCCCGCAAGCACTATGCCGCGTTTTTTGTTTGCTTTCAGAAAATCGAGCGTTTCCTCGCCCTTCCTTCTCATTTCCTCTTTAAACGCCCTATCCTCGGCATACGCCTTTTCGAGTGCGTCCTTTATCTCGCGCTTTGTTATGTTCAGCTCGGGTAGGCTCGCGGAAAACTCCTCGAACAATCTCTCCGCCATCCGCTTTTCGTGAAAGATCGGCAAAAACGGATTCATAAACTTAACGCTCGTGCGAAGCTCGGGAACGGAGTTTTTGATGACCTCGCTGTAGGTCGCTACAACGGGGCAGTTATAGTGGTTGTCGCCGCCGTTTTCGTTGTTCATCTCATACGGCATCGAGGGATAGAAAATAAGCTTTACGCCCTCGTCTATAAGCGCCTGGATATGTCCGTGAGCCAATTTCGCAGGATAGCATACGCTCTCGCTCGGCATTGTTTCAATGCCCATATCGTAAATAGCCCTCGAGGATTTCGGCGAGAGCTTTACCGAAAATCCAAGCTCCGTAAAGAGCTTATGCCAGAACGGGTAGTTCTCGTACATTCCCAGAACTCGCGGAAGTCCTATAACGCCGCGCGTCGCTTTATCCTCGGTCAAGCATTCGCGGTCAAAGAGCAGATGATATTTATAATCATAAAGATTCGGAAGCTTTTCTTCCGTCGAGATATTTCCCGCGCCTCTCTCACAGCGGTTGTTGCTTATGTAGCGCTTTCCGTCGGGGAACTTCGTAATTGTCAGCAGGCAGTTGTTCGAGCATTTTCCGCAGCGCGCGGCAGTCTTTTCGGCCTTAAAGCTCTCTAAGCTGTCGAGCGAAGCTATAGTGCTTCCCTTTTTGTCGTCGCGCTCAAGCGCCACAAGCGCCGAGCCGTATGCTCCCATAAGCCCCGCCTTGTCGGGACGCACAACGTTCTTTCCGACAATAAGCTCAAACGCCCTGAGGACGCTGTCATTAAGAAACGTTCCGCCCTGAACGATTATTTTCTCGCCCATTGATTCCGTATCGCGAAGCTTTATTACCTTAAACAGCGCGTTTTTGCATACGGAATATGACAGACCCGCCGAGATATCCGCGACCGTCGCGCCCTCTTTCTGAGCCTGTTTTACGCGCGAGTTCATAAACACCGTACAGCGCGAACCTAAGTCCACGGGATTTTCCGCGGAAAGCCCCAGGACCGCAAACTCCGCGCTTGTCATTCCGAGCGCGTTCGCGAAATTCTCGATAAAAGAGCCGCAGCCCGACGAGCAAGCCTCATTAAGCAAAATGCTCTCGATCTCGCCGTTTTTAACGCGCATACATTTCATATCCTGCCCGCCGATGTCGAGTATAAACTCGGCTCCGGGCAGAATTTTATCCGCGGCTTTATAGTGCGCCATTGTTTCGATCTCGCCGAAATCAGCCCCGAGCGCGGCTTTTATAAGATGCTCGCCGTAGCCCGTCGCACAGGTTTTCGCGATATACGCGCCCTTCGGCATAAGCGGGTAAAGCTCTTTTAAAATGCCGATGACTGATTTGAGCGGGTCGCCGTGGTTACTGTCATAATGCGAATACAATATCTCCGCGTTTTTGCCGATAAGGACAGCCTTTGTCGTCGTCGAGCCGGCGTCGATGCCCAAATAGCATTCGCCCTCATAAGAGCTAAGCTCAGCCGTTGGGATAACGGATTCTGCATGGCGGGCGCGGAATTCATTAAGCTCATCTTCGTTTTTAAACAGCGGAGAAAGCCTCTCGACCTCGTTGAGCTGATTATCGCCGAGTGAGCTTCCTCTTTCGCAAAGCTCGTCTATCGAAAACTCCTCCGCTTCGCCGGAAAGCGCACACCCCATCGCCACAAAAAGGTTTGCGTTTTCGGGGAAGATAACGTTTTCGGGCTTTAAGTCAAGTGTTTCGATAAAGCGCTGTCTAAGCTCCGAAAGATAATGTAACGGACCGCCCAGAAACGCCACGTTTCCTCTTATCGGCTTTCCGCAGGCAAGTCCGCTTATAGTCTGGTTTACGACCGACTGAAAAACCGACGCCGCAATGTCGCTGCGCTTTGCGCCCTCGTTAAGAAGCGGCTGTATGTCGCTTTTTGCGAAAACTCCGCAGCGCGAGGCTATGGGATAGATCGTCGAATGATTTTTCGACAGCTCGTTAAGTCCGCCGATATCGGTGTTCAAAAGCGCCGCCATCTGGTCTACAAAAGCGCCCGTGCCTCCCGCGCATGAGCCGTTCATTCTCTGCTCAAGTCCGCCCGTAAGATATGTGATCTTCGCGTCCTCTCCGCCAAGCTCAATAGCCACGTCCGTCTGTGGGATAAGCGCCTTTATTGCGGCAGTTCCCGCGGCGACCTCCTGAACAAACGGTATCCCGAGCCATTTCGACACGGATATCCCTCCCGAGCCTGTGACCGCGACAAGCGCGCGTTCTCCCGAAAGCTCGCCGCCGACTTCGTTCAAAATATCCGAAACGGTTTTTCTTATATCTGAAAAATGTCTTTGATAGCGGCTGAACACAAGCTCGCTTTGCTCATTAAGAACAGCCGCCTTTACAGTTGTCGATCCTATATCAAGTCCTACTCGTTTCAATCTGCAATCACTCCCAAAAAAGCTATAAGCAGCGCCCCACAAATACTGTCCTTCCACAATTTGGAAAAGACGCGAAACGCGCGTGAGTCGCCGCGTAAAAACTATTTCGATTTTTTATTTCTGTTTTTTGCGTCCACATAAGATTATAACACATTTTTGTTGAAAAGTCAACAAGCAATATCTTGAAAATAAGGTGAAAACAAAAACTCCGCTAAAAAGCGGAGCTTCAGCTTGTCGAAAAACCTCAAAGCGTTGTTTTGACGGATTTATTTAAAAGGAAATTTCAAAACCGCGCAGCGCGCCCTCGGCGTGCTGCGCGGTTTTGAAATTTCGCGCTTGACTATTGCGTTGTTTTTTAAGGTTAATATACAGACTGAAACTCCGCTTTTCAGCGGAGTTTCCCTTTACCTGACAAAGCATCAGTCGATCTCTACGGAAATCTTCTCGTTTGCGCGGACCGCGCCTGCGCGCATAACAGTGCGGATAGACTTCGCAATCCTGCCCTGTTTTCCGATAACTCTTCCCATATCGTCTGCTCCAACGTGAAGGTGATAAACTACCACGCCCTCCTCGTTGGGTTCGTCAACCGTAACTACCACCGCGCTCTTGTCCTCTACAAGAGCCGAAGCGATAGTAATAAGAAGCTCTTTTAACATATCCTTGCCCTTCCATAATAATGCGTAATGCTTAATTCGTAACGCGTAATTTTTTCAAACCATAACGTTTATACACTTCAAATGGTGAGATCATAAACCCGCATTACAAACCGACCGTATTTGGGGATTATCTCTCTCAGCCCTTAAGCAGGCGCTTAACGGTGTCGGTAGGCTGTGCGCCTTTCTTTATCCATTCCTCAGCCTTTTCCTTGTTGATGTTTACAACAGCGGGTTCCTTTGTGGGGTCATAATAACCGATCTCCTCGATAAAACGACCGTCTCTGGGATAACGGCTGTCCGCAACAACAACACGGTAGAACGGAGCCTTCTTAGCGCCCATTCTTCTGAGTCTGATTTTAACTGCCATTTAGACTATCTCCTTTCTTAAGTAGTATTTATCAAAACAGAGTTTATCTGTTTTACGCTGTCGGAAATTTAAGAGGTTAGAGGTAAGAGGTTAGAATTTGAGCAGGAACGTTGATGTTCCCGACAGACAAATTCGGAACAATTTTACCTTCCGACCTCAGCCGTTAGCGGAAAAGATAAGTCCGCCGTCCGTAAACAAGGTTATTATCAATACTGCGCCGATCAAAGCGAGGACCCCGCCTATAATGCCTATTCTTATTCTCAGAGCGGCGGAAATGTTTTTGAATTTGAGCATTCCCGTGATCGCGCCGAAAGCCAGAAACAATCCGCACAGAATTATGAAAGCGCCCAATATAATGATCAAAACGTTTTCCATTTCACATTTCCCCTTTCAACTAATGAGCCGCGTCTCACATTCCCGGAAATCCGCCCATGCCGCCCATCGGAAATTTCGGAAGTCTGCGCTTTTTGCCCTTGCCTGTAAAGCCCATCTGCTTCATGACCTTCTGCATCTGCTCAAACTGCTTTAAAAGCTGGTTTACTTCCTCGACAGACGTTCCCGAGCCCGCGGCGATCCTGCGCTTTCTCTTCGCGTCGATTATCGAGGGCTTTTCGCGCTCGCGCTTGGTCATTGAGGAAATTATAGCCTTTGTTCTCGGCATTTTCCTTTCGTCAATATCCTCGTCCTTGACCTTTCCCGCAACTCCCGGGATCATATTCAGAAGGCTTCTGATATTGCCCATTTTTTCGATCTGCTCAAACTGTGCGTACAGGTCGTTTAAGTCAAACTTGTTTTCCTCAAGCTTTTTTACCGCCTTTGCGGCTTCCTTTTCGTCAAACGTCGCCTTCGCCTTGTCGATAAGCGTCAGAACGTCGCCCATTCCGAGAATTCGCGAAGCCATTCTGTCGGGATAGAACGGCTCGATATCCTCGGGCTTTTCGCCTATACCCGCAAACTTTATCGGCTTTCCGGTTATAGCCAGAACCGTAAGCGCCGCGCCGCCTCTCGTGTCGCCGTCAAGCTTCGTCAGCACAACGCCCGTTATGTCGAGCGCTTCATTAAAGCTCTCCGCAACATTTACCGCGTCCTGACCCGTCATCGAGTCAACGACCAGCAGTATCTCGTTCGGCTGTGTTTTTTCCTTGATGTTTTTCAGCTCGTCCATAAGCGTTTCATCTATATGCAGACGACCCGCCGTATCGAGCAATACCGTGTCAAAACCCTGATCCTTCGCGTATTTTATACCATGCTCGGCTATTTCAACAGGGTTTCCCTGACCCTCGTCAAAAACGTGTGCGCCGACCTTTTCTCCGACAATGTGAAGCTGTTCTATAGCGGCGGGACGATAAACGTCACACGCCACCAAAAGCGGTCTGCGGTTCTGTCCCTCGAGCCACTTCGCAAGCTTCGCACAGTGTGTCGTCTTACCCGCGCCCTGAAGTCCGCACATCATGATGATACACGGAGGCTTTGAGGGAAAATCGAGCTTTGACGTCGAGGTTCCCATAAGCTCTATAAGCTCGCTATGAACTATATCTATGACCTGCTGGGCGGGAGTAAGGCTCTCCATGACCTTTGCGCCGAGCGCCTTTTCGCTGACCTTGTTTACAAAATCCTTCGCGACCTTAAAGCTTACGTCCGCGTCGAGCAGAGCCATTCTGACCTCGCGCATCGCGTCCTTTATGTCCTTTTCGGTGAGCTTTCCGTGACTTCTGAGCTTTCCGAAAACATTATTCAGTTTTTGCGATAGTCCTTCAAAAGCCATTCCACTCACCTCTTATCTAATAAAATTTCAAAATTCACGACTTGGCGTCAGCGGAGCCGACGCCAAGTCGGAACCGCGCGAAATTTTTCTAAAGAAAAAATTTCGCGCTTTTTGAAATTCGCGCTTTAACTTTATGTTGTTTTATAAGATTATCTAATAAAATTTCAAAATTCATAATTTAAAACGAAATTTCAAAACCGCGCAAAGCTACGCTTTGCGCTATCCAATCATTGCTTCACACGTCACTTCGCTTCGCTGCGCTCCGTGTTCAGACAATGCTTGCTTTTTGAAATTTCTTCTGTCGTTCTCTGAAATGTTGTCTTAGCCGATTTATCCGCCAAGACAGCGTCCTATCCGTGTATTAAACCCACCGGATCCGCGTTACATTTCCGCTTCTATTTCCGAAAGAATTTCCAGAAGCTCGGAAAGCCGTTCGCTGTTCTCATCGGAATTTTCGGCGATTACGTTTACGATTGTCCTTGCCCTTTCAATTTTCTCCGAAACTAATTTCAGCCGCCTTGCGTTTCCGAGTGCTTCTTCAAGCTCCTTAAGGTGCTTTTCGCCTTTTTTCCGCGCGTCGTTTGCGGCGGGGCGCGAAATTCCGCCCATCTCCTCGGCAATTTCGGACAGCGACAAATCGGAGTTATATTTTAAATCCACCGCCTCGCGCTGGTTTTTCGAGAGCAGCTCTCCGTAAATATCCAATAAAAGCGCGTAATTTTCTTCCATACTACTTTAACAGCGCCCCTGTATCATAAAAATGCTTTACATCGACAAATGCTATTATAACAAATTAAATCCGATTTGTCAAGGGGATTTATGAAATTTTCCGAAATTTTGAAAAACCGCTTTTCAAACGGCTTATAATATGGTATAATTTATGTCAGCCTGTAATTTTTACATTTTGAGGAGCCTATGGATGGGAAATATAAAACTAACGAGAACAACATCACGCTTCACGACCACGAGATAACCGAGTGGATTTTCGGCGAGGACATAACGCTTGTTTTTGAGGACGGCTTCGATGTGTTCGCGGACTGCGCGCTGAATGACACGGGGCGGCACAAGCAGACCGGAAAGTCCGAGGTCATTCTGAAAAACGGAAGGTTCGTTTCGGGATTTATCTCGCTTGGATTTGTTGATCGAAATGTTACTCGGGACGAGCTGCGGCAATTGGAGCTGGAGGTTTTGGATTTCAAGCGTCTGCCAAGAGGCGTTGTTCTGGACTGCGACGCATGGAATCGGGACACGCGCAAGGACGCGGGCTTCTGCGAGATAGAGTTCTCCTGCGAGGATGTTTTATACTGCTGGGACGAATTTAAAAACGACGCGTGGTTTCAGAAATAAGGGGAAAGGATATGTCAAAAGCGAAAGAAATGTTTTTAAAGATCCTGCCGATGCTTATAGTATTGGTATCTACGGGGATCTTTATATTCGCGATAAAGCTTGTTATCGGCATTTTTTACGACCCGAAGGATACGGTCTATGAAAAGACCTACGGCGATGAAAAATATGTCGTTATACAGTGTTATCAGAACCCGTCGAGCCACTATTATGTGCTTTCGGGAGATTTTGTATACAACGGCGATAATTACAAAAACGTCGCGTCGGAGCATGACAGGGCGCATTTAAAGGACAATCCCATAGCTATTTTTACGCTTAATGAAACTCCGCTCAATATGGATAACACGACCGTAAAAACGCTTTTTGAGGGAAACGGACTTATCGCGCTTCAGTTCGGCGAATTCGTCATTTATAAGCTCGAAGGAGAGTATGGCGTGTTCGCGCCGCTTCGCGAATATAAGGAAAGCGCCACAAAGCGCAAGAACGACTTGTATGTCGTAAGACAGCTTATGAAGGACGAGCGCTATAAAAATTTTGACCTGCCAACTTGGGAGACTGAGAAGGATTTCCTGAACAATCTTGAAAAGATAGAATGGCATCTTGATACGGAATATATTGAGGACAACTGATAACAGGAAATTCGCCAAAACAACGTAATCTCAACGAACGAATTTCAAAAAGCACGAATTTTTTCGCAGAAAAAATTCGTGCCGTTCCGACTTTACGGCAGCGGAGCTGCCGTAAAGTGATGAATTTTGAAATTCTATTATTCTAAAATTAAAGAAGGGAAGATAAAACTTGTCAGACAACGCTTATCTCGATAAAATACGGAATTTCTGCATAATCGCGCACATCGACCACGGCAAATCAACGCTTGCCGACCGTATTTTGGAGCAGACAGAAACGGTGGCGCTTCGCGATATGGAAGAACAGCTTCTTGATAATATGGACATCGAACGCGAGCGCGGGATAACCATAAAGGCGCGCGCGGTCCGCCTGAAATATCACTCCGACGACGGGGAGGATTATATTTTCAACCTCATTGATACCCCCGGTCATGTTGACTTCAACTACGAGGTCTCGCGTTCGCTTGTTGCCTGCGAGGGGGCTGTGCTTATCGTTGACGCGTCGCAGGGGATAGAGGCGCAGACACTCGCGAACACCTATCTTGCCGTAGAAAACGATCTTGAGGTCATGCCTGTTGTAAACAAGATCGACCTGCCCTCCGCACACCCCGAGGAGGTAAAGCGCGAGATCGAGGACGTTATCGGCATTGAGGCAATGGACGCGCCCGAAATTTCCGCTAAAATGGGAATAAACATCCACGCGGTAATGGAGGAGATAGTACACAAGATACCCTCGCCGAAGGGCGACACCGAGGCTCCTCTCAAGGCGCTGATTTTCGACAGCTATTACGACAGCTACAAGGGCGTTATAGTCTATGTGCGCGTAAAAGAGGGCAGCGTAAAGCCCGGCGACAAGATCAGAATGATGGCGTCGGGGGCGGAATTTACCGTCGTTGAGACGGGATATATGGGCGCTACGGAGCTTGTCCCCGCAAATGAGCTTAAAGCCGGAGAGGTAGGATATATCTCGGCTTCGATAAAATCCATAGGCGATACAAAGGTCGGCGATACGGTAACAAACGCGAACAAGCCCGCGGCGGAGGCGCTGCCCGGCTATCGCGAGGTAAGCCCCATGGTCTTCAGCGGGATCTATCCCGCCGACGGCGCGAAATACGGCGACCTGCGCGAGGCTCTCGAAAAGTTACAGCTCAACGACGCGTCGCTGTCATATGAACCCGAAAGCTCGGTCGCGCTCGGGTTCGGTTTTCGCTGCGGTTTTCTGGGGCTTTTGCACATGGATATTATCCAGGAACGCATCGAGCGCGAGTATAATCTCGATATAATCACGACCGCGCCGTCCGTTGTGTACAAAATAGAAATGACGGACGGAACAGTCCGCATGATAGACAATCCCACTAACTACCCCGACACAACGCTTATCAAACAGGCATATGAGCCTATGGTAAACGCCCATGTTTATTCTCCGTCGGATTATGTCGGCTCGATCATGGAGCTTTGTCAGAACAGGCGCGGAGTGTTCAAGGACATGAAATATATAGACGAAAAGCGCGTGGATCTGCATTATGAGCTTCCGCTTAACGAAATTGTCTACGACTTTTTCGATGTGCTTAAATCAAGAACGCGCGGCTACGCAAGCTACGATTACGAAATGAAGGATTTTGCTCCGTCAAAGCTCGTAAAGCTTGATATCATGCTGAACGGCGAGATCATTGACGCGCTTTCGTTTATTATCCACGCGGACAGCGCCTATGAACGCGCGCGCAGAATGGCGGAAAAGCTGAAGGAGCATATCCCGCGCCAGCTTTTTGAAGTACCCATTCAAGCCTGCATAGGCGGAAAGATCATTGCGCGCGAAACGATAAAAGCGCTCCGCAAAGATGTTCTCGCGAAGTGCTACGGAGGCGATATTACGCGAAAGAAAAAGCTTCTCGAAAAGCAGAAGGAAGGCAAAAAGCGTATGCGCCAGTTCGGCACGGTCGAGGTCCCGCAGGAAGCGTTTATGGCTGTGCTTAAGCTCGAGGACGACTGATATGCGCGGGCTTTATATCCACATTCCGTTCTGCGCGAAAAAATGTCCGTACTGCGATTTTTATTCGCTGCCGCTTTCTTTACAAAAGGCTGAGGAATACAAAAACGCGGTCATCAGAAACCTATCGCGCTATAAAGAAAAATTCGACACAGTTTATTTCGGCGGCGGAACGCCGACTCTGATATTTGACAAAATCGCGGAGATACTGAGCGAGGTTGATCTTGAGGAAAACGCTGAGATTACAATTGAATGCAACCCCGAAAGCGCGGGCGAAGAGGTTTTAAGCGAGCTTAAACGCGCGGGAGCGAATCGGCTTTCGTTCGGAGTTCAGTCGCTTGACGAGCGCGAGCTTTCGGCTCTCGGGAGAACGCACAGCGCTAAAGCCGCGAAAGAGTCGATTTTGCTTGCATATAAGCTCGGTTTTGAAAACATATCCGCGGATCTGATGCTCGGCGTTCCGAATCAAACGCCGGACTCTCTCGAAAAGACGATAGACGAGCTTTGCAGGCTGCCGATAACTCATGTTTCGGCATATCTTCTGAAGATCGAACCGAACACCGTTTTCGGTAAAAATCCGCGTGAAATTTCGGATATGCTGCCCGACGAGGATATGCAAGCGGAGCTTTATCTGAGCGCGGTCGAGCTGCTCGAAAAACACGGCTTTATGCAATATGAAATAAGCAACTTCGCAAAGCCGGGCTTTGAAAGCCTGCACAATCTGAAATACTGGCGCGCGGAGGAATATGTAGGGATCGGACCGTCGGCGCATTCTTATTATGAGGGATGGCGCTTTGCCGTGCCGAAAAATCTCGCTAAATTTCTCGACAACGAATTTCAGCTAAAAGAGATCACCGACTTTTCTCCCGACAAAGACGAGGAAAAAATTCTGCTCGGACTTAGGCTTTGCGAGGGAATCGTGCTTTCCGAAAAAATAAAAAGGCGACTTATTTTAATCCCCAAGGAATACTATATGATAATAAACGGCAGGTTTTCGCTTACTCCGCGCGGTTTTTTGGTGTCGAACGAAATAATTGCGACATTGCTGAAGTAAAAACCCTTTGGTACAAAACCAAAGGGTCAGGCTGTATATAAAGTTGTCTATCCCGAATTTATTTAAATTTGAAATTTCAA
>JAFLUE010000037.1 GCA_022508945.1 Oscillospiraceae bacterium | reverse complement strand
TTTGAAATTTCAAATTTAAATAAATTCGGGATAGACAACTTTATATACTGCCTGAAACTTTTTTAAGAAAGTTTTTTCTCCACACCCATTTTTCAAAGACTTTTTGTACGCTTTCGATGCGTTGTTACGGCGAGATCAGCTCCAATGCGTAAAACTCCGCCAAAATCTCGTCAAAGCTCTTTTTGTTTTTCGCCGCAATATTTGCGGCGTTCAGGCTCATCCCCGCATTATCCCCGTTCCCCTTACATCGAAAGAAAAACGTTTCGTCGCGGTGTTCTATTGATATTGCACAGCTTTTGAGCTTCAGCACCGAACGTATCTTCTCCCCCGAAAGGCTTTGTCCCAGAAAATCAACCGAAACAAGCGCCCCGTATTCATCATAGACCGGGCTTGAAAACCAAGCCGACGGAGCCTTTTCCTCAATGTTTACACCCGAAAACAAATATAATATCTCGTTTTCGGTAAAAGCGCGTTCGGTAAGATAGCCCTTTGCGAAAGCGTCCTCGGGAAGCTCCCTCGAGGGCATAAACGTAAGCTCCCTCGTTTTTCCGCTTGAAATCGAACACATTTTTACTGCCACAGGCTCGCCGTTATATGAAAGATAAGAGCGCCCCGCGGTTTTGACCGCCGATTGGATAAGCTTTCGGTCGGCATGATTTATGGCTTTGTCGGCATATGAAACATAAGGAAGCTCCTCGCATACGGCAAGATCCGCGCCCATCGCTTCAAAGCCACCTTTTGTTTTCATCGCGGCAAGAGCGTTTGTGTTGATAATCACGGCGATCGCCGCGAGAGTCTGTTCCTCGTATATATTCCCCGTGTTTGGTATTATCCCGCAAAGACAGCCCTCGACAAATTTGTCATAGCTTATTTGCTCGATACATTTGTTTCGGCTTATGTATACGGTTATTGTGTCGGGAAAAGGCGAGACCTTCTGAGGCTTTTTTGAGATATCGGCGAAAACCGCGGCAAAAACTGCTGCCAATGCGATCATCGAGGAAACAGCGGTCAAAATAATTTTTTTGTGCATTGTTTTACTCCTTCATAACGAGTTCTTAATACTGACTTGACAACTAAGGCAAAATGATGTATAATAAAGTAAGACTGTAGAATGGAGATAATGTGTTATGGACAATTTAGAACATCTTAAATCGACCGAAGAGTTAAAGCAGATGTGTGAGGAATTCTGCAAAAACAGCGTTATTGACACAGATCTGATAAACAAATTCGGCGTAAAGCGCGGACTCAGAAATCCCGACGGCTCGGGCGTTCTTGCGGGAATAACAAACGTCTGCTGCGTTCACGGCTATGTTATAAGCGAGGGAGATAAACAGCCGATTGACGGTGAGCTTATCTACCGCGGTTATAATATCCGCGATATCGTGGACGGTGCCAAAAAAGAAAACCGCTACGGCTATGAAGAGGTCGTATATCTTCTGCTTTTGGGAAAGCTCCCGACAGAGACCGAGCTTCAGTCATTTTCCAAGCTTATTGCGGAATACCGCGAGCTTCCGCTGTATTTTACCGAGGACGTGATTATGCGTAATCCCTCGCCGAATATAATGAATAAAATGCAGCAGGCGGTGCTTACGCTTTACAGCTATGACAGCGACCCGGAGAACAACTCCCCCGAGGTCGAGATGCTCCAGTCGCTTTCGGTCATCTCAAAGCTTCCCGCTATTATGGTTGCGGCATATCAGGCTCTGCGCCGCTTTTATCATAACGACAGTATGGTCATGCACCCCATCAACAAGGACGAGAGCCTTGCGGAAAGCATTCTGTCCGCGCTTCGTGATGACCGGGCGTATACTCCCGAGGAAGCGAAGCTTCTCGACCTTTGCCTTATGCTCCACGCGGAGCATGGCGGCGGAAACAACTCGACGTTTACCTGCCGCACGGTGTCCTCTTCGGGAACGGACGCTTATTCGGCATATGCCGCGGCGATCGGTTCGCTTAAAGGTCCGCGTCACGGCGGCGCGAATATAAAGGTCATGCAGATGCTTGATACAATTAAGGAAGGCGTTAAGGACTGGAATGACGATGATGAGGTAGCTGCTTTTCTGCATAAGATAATCCGAAAGGAAGCGGGCGACGGCTCGGGGCTTATATACGGAATGGGACACGCGGTTTATACGCTGTCCGACCCGAGAGCCGTTATCCTCAAAAAGAACGCTATGGAGCTTGCTAAGGGAACGCCCATCGAGGCTGAATTCAAGCTTCTCGACAGCATCGAGCGTTTAACTCCAAAGGTGTTTAAAGAAGAACGCGGTGACATTAAAAATATATGTGCGAATGTGGATATGTATTCGGGACTTGTCTATAAGATGCTGAAAATACCCGTTGAGATGTATACGGCGCTTTTTGCCTGCGCGAGAATGGCGGGTTGGTGTGCCCACAGAATGGAAGAAATGATAAACGGAAAGCGTATCATACGTCCCGCTTATAAGGCGATAAATCTGAATAAAACATACATTCCGCTAAACGAGAGGTAATGAGTATATGACTAAGAACGGCAGAGCTTCAATGATCGCTATCATTGCGGGATTTGTTTTATGCCTTGCGGCAAGAACTGCGGGCATCCTGTTTTTCACCGATATGAAAACGGGATTTCTGTTTCACGGAAACGAGCTTATGTACTGCCTCATATTCTACGGGATATGCGCGGCGGCGGCTGTACTTACGGCGGTTTTGGCGCCGAAGCTCCCTGTGGAAAGCGTTCGTCATTCAAAAACACAAACGCTTATTATCGGATGGCTTATGGTTATTATAGCGGCTCTTGCGGCATGGGACGGTTTTTTGAACATCAGCGCCGAGAATGCCTCGCTTATCATAATTATCGGTGATTTTGCCGCGGCGTTATATATTGAGATCGTCGGGATCATGACCCTTATAAAGAAAGAAATAAGCGCGGGTCTTGGATTTATGTACTCCGTTGTTGGAATATATTTTATACTCCGCGGGGTATGTGTTATTTTACAGAATATGATAATATTAAGCGTTCAGGAATATCTGCTCGAAGTGTTGGGTGTAACGGCGGGCGGAGTATTCTTCGCGATTTTCGGGAAAATATACTCGGGAAACTGCGAAAAACGCTCGATGTTCTTTATGCGCTTCTGGGGTGCGGGAGCCGCGGTCTTAACGCTCTCGTCCTCATTCGGAACGATTTTTGCGAAGCTTTTCGGCTCGGAGGAGATCGCGGGAAGAATTACCGCCGATTTTACCGAGGCTCAGAGATATTTTCAGGAAAACGCAATGAGCGCGGACGGAGCCTATATGATGTCATTTGTTCCGTATGTAAATATGATAATGGGCATTTTTGCCGCGGCGGCGGTTATTATGTCCTTTTCGGAAAATAATGACTGAGTTGTTTAATTCGTAATGTTTGATGCGTAACTATTTGTCAGAGCCGCGGCGAACGCGCACTGCGAATTGCGCGGCGCGTATTTTGCAAAGCCGATACGTAACGGATATAAGTTTAATTACGCATAATGAATTACGCATTGAAGTTTGGTGTGGTGAAGATGCTGAAAAAAATTATCGCGTTCATGCTCGCGGGGATAATGAGCGTTTTGATGAGCGGGTGTATGGACACCTCTGTCGAAAATATGCTAAGTCCTCCGAAGCTCCTCGATGAGCAGAACGAAATTTACAACGAGCTTATAAAAAGCGTCGGTCAGGGAGTAAAGCTTGTATATCCCAGAAGCGGCGAATACCGCTCGGCGTTTGTAATATACGATTTTGACGAAGAGCCGGGCGACGAGGCGCTTGTTTTTTATGAAAGCAAGAATACCGCCGCGGGCGAAGTCGCTTTAAGAATGAGGATATTCGATAAGGTAGACGGAAAGTTTGAAACGGTTTATGACATTGCCTGCGCGGGGAGCGAGGTCGAAAGAATAAGATTTGAAAGGCTCGGAAAAGGCGGCGATATAAATATTATTGTTCAATACACGCTGTTAAACCAGACCGAGAAGGTTTTTTCCGTATACAAATACGAAAACCACACGCCCGTTGAGCGTTATTCCTCAACTTATGTATGTCTTGATGTTTTCGATATAAACGGAGACGGAGCAGACGAGCTTATAACCGTAAATTATGACAAGACTACACAGACCTCGTCGGCAATGATGTTTGCGGACGAAGAAGAAGGCTTTGCGAAGCTGTCGCAGACAAATCTGTATGGCGGCACGGCGGATTATATCGGAGTAACGGCGGGAATGCTGAGCGACGATAAGGCGGCGCTTTTTCTC
The DNA here is from genome assembly GCA_022508945.1 of Oscillospiraceae bacterium. Classification (GTDB taxonomy): domain Bacteria; phylum Bacillota; class Clostridia; order Oscillospirales; family Ruminococcaceae; genus CAG-115. The sequence continues at coordinate 11,669 of JAFLUE010000037.1, read as the reverse complement.
GATTATTCAAAGGGCAGCGGACAGTCCGGCACAGACGTTATTTACTGTGTTTCAAACAAGCTGTACTGCCCGAACAGCGATAATTCAAACATTGTCAGAGTAACAAACGACTATATGTCGGAAATATACTGCTGTGACATTGACGGGGACGGGCTTGTGGAGATACCGTCAACAAGGATACTTCCGGGCTATGAAACGCAAAGCAGGAATGAACAGCTTTACGCGGTGGAATGGTATACAGTCGCGTCAAACAGATTTGTGTTAGAGCATTACAGCTATTTTTCAAATAAATACCACTTTGCTTTGATATTTCCGAGCAGATGGCAGGGAGTTGTAACGGCGGTGCCTGATTTTACAAGAAGCGAGGTCGTGTTTATCTCATATGATGAGAGAATGGGGCTTGATCTTGAAAACGCGGCTGAGATCATGAGGGTCAGAGTGGTCGATAAGGACGATGAGAGGGGTCTTGAGGACGCCAAAGAGCTTATGTTTATAGGAGAAACGGACGAGACTTATTATTGTATAGCACAGCAGAGCGGCAGCGGCGTAGGGAAGCTTGCGCTTACGGAAAGCGAGCTTAAAAACTGCTTTAAGATACTGTAATACCGGAGCTTGTTCACATAAATACTCAACGCCCGTTTTGCTGTGTATTTTCCACATAACTTCGCTGAAAATTCTTGAGGTAAATACGGTACATCTGCGAATTTTCGCCTCGTTCTGCGGATAATCCGCTTCGCGATCCGAGCATTTAGATTTATGCAAACACGCTTTGATTTTCCATTAAATGTGTACACAAAAAATTCAGAAAGGCTTTTTATGAAAAGAATACTTGTTTGTGAGGACGAGGCTTCAATAAGGGACTTTGTGGTCATAAACCTTCGCAGGGCGGGATACGACGTTGTTGATACATCGAGCGGGGAAGAGGCTTTGGAGGTATATAAAAAAGACAACGGAGGCTTCGACGTTGCGCTGCTTGATATTATGATGCCGGGAATAGACGGCTATGAGCTTTGCAAGCGGATAAGAGAGCAGAGCGCCGAAATCGGTATCATAATGCTTTCAGCGAAAAGTCAGGAGATAGATAAGGTAAACTGTCTTATGCTCGGCGCGGACGATTATGTTACAAAGCCATTTTCTCCGAGCGAGCTTGTCGCGCGTATCGACGCGATCTACAGGAGAGTTACGTTAAGCCGTTCGCCGAAGGAGGAAGCGAAGGTCATTACCGCAGAGCCGTTCAAACTTGATCTTCAGAGCAGAATGTGCTATAAAAACGGAGAGCTTATAGAGCTTACACAGGTTGAATTTCACATGATGAAATATCTTCTTGCAAACAAAGGCACGGCTATCGACAGAAAGTCGATACTTCGCCATATATGGGGCGACAGCTATGTCGGAGAGGATAAGGTCATCGACGTAAACATGAGAAGACTGAGAATGAAAATTGAGGACGATCCCTCCTCGCCGAAATATATTCAGACGATCTGGGGCTTCGGATATAAGTGGAACGGCTGAGAAAGATGGAAGTGTATAGGAAAAAAAGAGGATTTGCAAGCCGTTCGCTTGCTTCAAGGTGGATGACAAATACGCTGTCGGTCGTCGTGATCGTGCTGATATTGGTTAATTTCGGCGTTTATTACTTTGCAAAGCAGTATTACTACGGCTCGGCGGAGAGCTATATGATCTCCGAAGCAAATGCTACGCAGACAATTTTAAAGCGTGTTTATGAGGATATGTCGTCATATTATTCTGCAGAAGTCAGGGAAATGATCGAAGGTTTTTCAAAAAAGGACAAAATGGAGCTTATGTCCATAAACCGAAGCGGGGAGGTCTCGCTTTCCTCGAGCGGATTTACGCCGGACGAGGACTATTATATGCCAGACTATGAAGAGGCTATGAAAAGTGACGAGAAGATCGGCGTTTACATCGGACAGGGCAGAGGCGAAAATATTATCGCGGTCACGGTCATACTTGACAATCCGAGCAGCAACTACCGCGCGCTCAGGTTTGTGACCTCTCTCGGAATGATAGACGCGCGTATCGGCGGGATAATGCTGACTTGTGTGTTAATAAGCGTTTTTATTGTTCTGGTCATTGCCCTTACGGGTTTTTATTTTGTAAAATCTATCTGCGATTCATTGGTCAAAATGGGAAACATCGCGAAAAAGCTTGCAAAGGGCGACTTTTCGGAAAGAATACCGGTTACAATAAACGATGAGATCGGACAGCTTTCGCTTTCGTTCAACGAAATGGCAGATGAGCTTGAAAACTCCGAGCAGATAAAAAACGATTTTATATCGAGTGTTTCGCATGAGCTGAGAACTCCGCTTACGGCAATTAAGGGCTGGTCCGAAACACTGAAGGGCGGATATGACAAGGAGACCTTCGATAAGGGAATGAAGGTCATTACGGGCGAGACCGCGCGTCTTGAACAGATGGTAGAGGAGCTGCTTGACTTTTCAAAAATACAAAGCGGAAGGCTTACTCTGCAGATGGATAAGATCGACATTATCGCCGAGCTTGAGGACGCGCTGCTGATATATATTGACAAGGCAAAAAAGGAAAACAAAAAGCTTTCTTATAACGAACCGCAGTTTATGTGCGTCGTTCACGGCGACAAAAGCAGGCTTCGTCAGGTTTTTATAAACATAATTGACAACGCCGTAAAATATACCGAGCCGGAGGACAGCATAAGCGTCAACGTTTTGAAAAACAATGAAACGGTAGTAATTTCGGTTGAAGACACGGGCTGTGGGATAGCTCCCGAGGATCTCCCGAAGGTAAAGCAGAAGTTCTATAAAGCGAACAGTACCAAGCGAGGTTCGGGGATAGGGCTTGCGGTCGTGGACGAGATAGTTTCAATGCACGGCGGTAATCTTGAAGTAAACAGCGAGCTTGGAAAGGGAACAACGGTTACGGTAACGTTCCCGCTTTATGAAAGGAGAGCAGAGCCGTCTGATGAGTAAAGAGGAGCAAAAAAAGACAACTATCGGCGGTCAGGCGCTGATCGAGGGAGTAATGATGAAGGGCGTTTCTGTCGGCGCAATGGCTGTCAGAAAAAAGGACGGCTCGATATATACGGAAGAATGGGAGCTGAAGGAGAAAAAATGGTATAACAAGGCGCTGTTTATTCGCGGCTGTATAAACTTCGTGTCACAGCTTAGGGAGGGTTATTCCTGTATAATGAAGTCCTCGGAGATAAGCGGAGCCTTTGAAGAAGGCGAGCCGACAGGCTTCGACAGGTTTATGGTAAAAACCTTCGGTGAAAAGGGCGCGGATAGGATAGCAGGAGCTATCGGCGCGATACTTTCGTTTATAATGGTAGCGGCGATGCTGGCGGTGTTCCTGTTTTTGCCGAGCTATTTGTTTACGCTTCTGGAAGGAGCGGTCAGCGCGGACATATCCGGGTGGAAGTCGGCTTTTGAGGGCGTAATGAAATTAGCGCTGTTTATTGCTTATATGGCGATCGTCGCGCAGACGAAGGATATCCGCAGGACATATGAATACCACGGCGCCGAGCATAAAACTATCGCCTGCTATGAAGCGAAAAAAGAGCTTACGGTCGAAAATGTGCGTCCTATGACAAGATTTCACCCGCGCTGTGGAACAAGCTTTATTATAATCACGCTTTTGGTGAGCATTTTAGTGTATTCAATCGTCCCGATCGAACCGGGGATATGGTTCGGGATAGAAAACAAGGTTATTTCGACTGCACTGAGAGTGCTTATAAAGCTGCCGTTTCTGCCGATAGTGGTCGGGATATCATACGAGCTTATCAGGCTGGCGGGAAGGCATTCCAATATTTTCACAAAGATAATTTCCGCTCCCGGACTCTGGACACAGCGTCTTACGACGCGTGAGCCTGACGACAAGCAGATAGAGATAGCAATTGCGGCGATGACGCCGTGTTTGCCGAAGGAAAATGAAAACGACAATTGGTGAGGTTTGGTTTTGGAAAACAGGGAGCTGCTTCGTGAAACGATCTGTGCGCTTTCGGACAGCGGAGTTGAAAACGCGGGCTTTGAAGCAAAACAGCTTCTTGAGCTTGCGGGTATTCCGCGCATGAAGATCATAACCGACCCGAGCGGAAGTGTTTCCGAGACTGCCGCGCAGAACGCCAAAGAGTACCTGAAACGGCGGCTTTCGGGCGAACCGCTTCAGTATATTATAGGCGAATGGGAGTTTTACGGGCTTCCGTTTAAGGTCGGAAAGGGAGTTCTTATTCCGCGTCAGGACACCGAGGTTATCGTGGATATCGCAAGGGAATTTCTTGACAGCCGCGGTATGAGCGGTCCTTTTGGAGAAGCAAAGGTCCTCGACCTGTGCGCGGGGAGCGGGTGTATAGGAATAACACTTGCGAAATACTGCAATAGCGATACTGTTCTTGTGGAAAAATCTTTCGAGTCATTCGGATATCTTCAAAAGAACATTGCGCTGAACGGCGTTGAGGGAAAGTGCAGCGCGGTATTGGGAGACTGCTTTGACGAGTACGGGGAGTTCGACGCGATAGTATCAAACCCGCCGTACCTTACAAAATTCGATATGGAAAACCTACAGCGCGAGGTTCGGTTTGAACCGGAGCTTGCGCTTTACGGCGGGGTCGACGGTCTTGATTATTACCGAATGCTTTTGAGGATACACGCGAAAAATGTAAGGCAAAACGGACTTTTCGCCGTTGAGATAGGCATTGGCGAAGAAAAGGCGGTCATGGAAATATTCCGCGAAAACGGATTTGAGCCGTCGTGTGAAAAGGATCTGAATGGCATTTACAGAGTTGTATACGCAGTAAAAACATAAACGGAGGATAACTTTTATGGCAATGGAAAAGAAAAAAGCTTCGGCGGCAAAACCCGCCGAAAAATCGGTCGCGCCGGACGAGAGAAAAAAAGCGCTCCAGACCGCTATAGCGCAGATCGAAAAGCAGTTTGGCGACGGGACCATTATGTTCATGGGCGAAAACAAGCACATGGACGTAGAGCATCTTCCGACAGGCTCGCTTATGCTTGATTTGGCTCTCGGGATAGGCGGACTGCCAAAAGGGCGTATCATCGAGGTATACGGAACGGAAAGCTCGGGCAAAACAACGCTCTGCCTTCACGCTGTAGCTGAGGCGCAGAAGGCGGGAGGAATGGCGGCGTTTATCGACGTAGAACACGCGCTCGACCCCGTTTATGCGAAAAACCTCGGAGTTGATATAGACAACCTGCTTGTTTCCCAGCCCGACACGGGCGAACAGGCGCTTGAGATCATCGAAACGCTTGTGCGCTCGGGAGCTATCGATATTGTTGTGCTTGACTCGGTGGCTGCAATGGCGACAAAGGCGGAGATCGACGGAGATATGGGCGACGCACACGTCGGAGTTCAGGCAAGGCTTATGTCACAGGCAATGAGAAAGCTGACCGCGATAATTGGCAAAACAAACTGCGTAGCCGTTTTCATAAACCAGATACGCGAGAAGATCGGCGTTTTGTACGGAAATCCCGAAACGACTCCCGGCGGCAGAGCGCTTAAATTCTACGCGTCGGTAAGGATCGAGGTAAGAAAGGGCGAGCCGCTCAAAAACGGAGCGGAGGTCTACGGAAACCGAGTAAAGTGTAAGGTCGTTAAAAACAAGGTGGCTCCCCCGTTTAAGACAGCCGAGTTCGATATGGTATTCGGTCAGGGTATTTCGAGAATGGGCGAGATCGTAGACTGTGCGGTTGAAATGGGGATCATAAAGAAAAGCGGCTCATGGTTCAGCTATGACGATATGAAGATCGGTCAGGGACGCGATAAGGTCTTCGATTTCCTTAAGGAAAATCCGACGCTTTGCGCCGAGGTTGAGCAGAAGGTCCGCGATGAGTTCCTGAAAAAGACCGGCGAGGAAGAACAGAGCGCCGATGATACAGCACAGTCAGCAGCAAAGTCGGATAATTCCGAAAACGATGATTTTTCGGAGTTTAAGGAAGAGGATCTGTGATGCTTATTACTTCGCTTTTGGCATATAAGGGCGATACATGGGAAGTTGAGCTGGACAGCAAAAGGAAATATTTTGTAAACAGCTCGGTTGTAGAGCGGTTTGAGCTTGCGAGGGGCAGGGAGCTGTCGGACGAGCGTCTCGGAGAGATCCTCGGAGCGGATACCTTAAGAAAGGCAAAAAAGCGCGCTCTCTATCTGCTCGGGGAAAGGGCATACTGCGCGGGAGAGCTTCGCAAAAAGCTCGAAAGAACCTACGGCGGGGAAATTGCCGAAAGCGCTGTAGAATATGTTTCGGAGCTTGGATACATAGACGACGAGGATTACGCGAAAAAATACGCCGAGTATCTTATCACAAGCAAACGCCACGGCATTTCCAGAGCACGCCGCGAAATGCTTATGAAAGGGCTTTCGAGGGAAATAACCGAAAACGCTTTGGCGGAATTTTCCGAGGAGGAGCTTGACGAAGAGCTGCTTTTTGTTATCAGACGCAAATATTCGGAAAAAATAGGCGACTACGACAGCCGCCGCCGAACGATCGCGGCTCTTGCTCGAAGAGGCTATGATCTCAGCTCGATAAGGCGTTGTATTGAAACTGTAATAAACGAAAAACTTGATGAAGAATTTGAGAGAGAATATGAGGACAGATAAATGAGCGATAAAACGAAGATTGCGGTTGTGTCTCTTGGCTGTGCGAAAAACCAGACTGACGCGGAGCTTATGCTTTATAGGCTTAATGAAGCGGGGTATGCTTTTGCGGAAGAACCCGGACTTTCGGATATCACGATCCTTCACACCTGCGGTTTTATCACAGAAGCGAAGCAGGAAGCGATAGAGTGGCTGAACGAGCTTATCACGCTTAAAAACGAGGGAACTATCAAAAAGATATGCGTTACGGGCTGTCTTTCCGAGCGCTACCGCGAGGAATTTGAAAAGGAATATCCCGAGGTTGACGGAATTGTGGGGATCTCGGAATACAAGGATATCGCCGAAATTATCAAGAAAATAGAAAACGGCGAGAAAGTCGTTGTTTTCGGAGATAAGGAAAAACACTCCATGGAGGGCGGCAGAATACTTTCTACCGCGCCTTATTACGCGTATCTTCGTGTTGCGGACGGCTGCGACAACTGCTGTACATACTGCGCTATCCCACAGATACGCGGTCATTTTCGCTCGAGAACAATGGAGAACATCTTAAACGACGCGCGAGAGCTTTGCGAAAGCGGAGTTAAGGAGGTTATCCTTATCGCTCAGGACACCACGCGCTACGGACTCGATCTGTACGGACGGCTTGCGCTTCCGGAGCTTTTGAACAAGCTCTGTGAGCTTGATTTCAAATGGATAAGGCTGCTGTACTGCTATCCCGAGAGAATAACCGACGAGCTTATCTCAGTTATCAAAAATCAGCCGAAGATAGTAAAGTATATTGACGTTCCCATTCAGCACTGCGATGGGGAAATACTCAAAAGAATGAATCGAAAGGGCGACGAAAGCTCCCTGCGCGGGCTTATAGAAAAGCTTCGCCGCGAGATCCCGGGAATAACCCTGAGAACAACGTTTATTACGGGCTTTCCGGGCGAGACCGAGGAACAGTTCAATCGCCTCGGAGAATTCGCACAGGAAATGAAGTTTGACAGAATGGGCTGTTTTGCGTACTCGGAGGAGGAAAATACGCCCGCGGCAAAATTCCCCGATCAGGTCGATGAGGATGTTCGTGAACACCGTAAGGAGATCCTTGAGGAACAGCAGGATACGCGCGTCGAAGAAGCGTATAAAGCTATGATAGGCGAAGTGGCTGAGGTCGTTGTGGAGGGGTATGACCGTTTTATCGGGTATTATTTCGGAAGAAGCGCGGCGTTTGCTCCCGAGATCGACGGAATGATCTATTTCAAGGCGGATAAAAGACCCTCCGAAGGGGACTTTATAAATATAAAATTCGTAAGAGTCGTAAACAATAACCTTATAGGAGAAGCGGTCGAATGAATTTAGCAAACAAGCTTACCATGTTCCGCGTTATATTGGTCCCATTTTTCCTGATATTTATGAGCATTTCGGAAATACCGGCAAGATTTTTGTGGGCGCTTATTATCTTCATTATTGCGAGCATAACCGATATGTTGGACGGAAAAATCGCGCGAAAATACAATATGGTGTCGGACTTCGGAAAATTTCTCGACCCGCTTGCGGATAAGATCCTGGTGGCGGCGGCGCTTATTTGTTTTGTTGAGCTTGGCTGGACAAAGGCATGGATAGTGGCGGTCATCATGATGCGTGAATTCGCGGTTTCGGGAGTAAGGCTCGTCGCTGTACAAAGCGAGAAAAAAACAGTCATTTCCGCGAATATATGGGGAAAGCTCAAAACCGCGTTTACAATGGCGGCAATTATCGCGATACTGCTTATGTATATCCTTTCCGATCTTGGGGTGATCTGCGATATCGGAGCCGAGCTTCCCGAGCGGTTTGGATTTCCGATACTGATAATAAGCGATGTGCTTATGTATATTACCGTTGCGCTTACGCTGATTTCGGGCATTAAGTATATTTACGATTACAGAGAGTGTATTGATCCCAGAAAATGAATGTTCCCGACAGGAGAATGATTATGAGTGATAAACAATTAAAGCAGGATGTAAGCGACAAAGCCCCCGAGCGGACAATGCTTATGGCACAGCTTTTGTTCAGGGAAAAGCCCGAGGAGATCCCAGTGTCTGAGCTTCAGAAGGTTGTTGAGGAGATATTCGGGGAAATAGACTTGGTATATGACGCGCCGAAAGTTCCGTTTTTCGCGCTGAAAAATTACCGCGCGACCTTTCAAAAAGAGGAAGGAAAGGAATACAATCATTCGATCGACAACGGCGACGGAACAATCTCGCTGCCCGTACTCGCGAATTTCATAATCGGGGAGGAATTCAAGACCGAGCTTGACCCTCTTACGAAAAGCCAGTTCTGGGATTTCAAGGGCAATTTTGACGAGTTTAAGTATCATACCTCCGTGTTCGGAATGCTTTCTGGGTCTATGTATTACAAACAGGAAGCGGAGTTGTTTTTAAAGGAGATCGAAGCGGCATTGCGGTGTTTTCCGACAGCCGAGGCGATCTACGTTCCGCACAGCGGAAAGCTTACGACAGTTGACTATTTCCGCGAGGGTATGGGGCTTGACGTGTCGTCGCGCTTTATACGAACGGCGGTAAACGCAAGGTTTTTCAGGATCGAGGATTCGGAGGATTTTGTGGTTGATACGCTTGGATTCTTCGCGTTCGGAGGGGCTGATGTCCAGGTACATTTCCACGGAATGAAGCCCGATGATGTGGTGAATTATGTGTACAATATAGCGAGCTATCAGTTTGACGCGGATTTCCCGATCAAAAGCGGCGATACGATCGACGGACTTGATGAAAACGGAAAAATTTCACAGGAGATACAGTGGAAAACGCAGTATGAAGACTCGCTTATCCAACCCGTAAGGGCTGTACTTGATATAAATTGCGGAGAGTACGCGGCGGGAAACAGGAACAACACATAGGGTACGCACGAAAAGTCTTTGAAAAAGGGGTGTGGGCACATAATGCGCCCTTTGGAAACCCTCAAAAACTTTTTCGTGAGTGTTTGTTGTTATAAAAGCTCCGGAATTGATTTAAAAAGCGTGTTTGGCTATCCGAACAGGCTTCGAGGCGGTGAGATATTGAGCAGGGAAAAGCTGAATAATATGAGCGGCGCGGTAAGCGCTCGGAAAATGCTTCCGATCATACTCACACTGTCGCTTCCGACAATGCTCGAACAGCTTTTGCATACCGCTGTTCAATACATAGACACCGCAATGGTCGGCTCTCTCGGAACAAGCGCAACCGCCGCCGTCGGAGCTACAAGCACCGTAAGCTGGCTTGTGGGAAGCACGATCTCCGCGATCGGCGTGGGCTTTCTTGCGTTCATTTCACAGCACATGGGCTCGGGCGAGGAGGATAAGGCGCGAAAAGCCTCCGGTCAGGCAGTCCTGGCGGTAATTGTCGCGGGAGTATTCTTTACCGTTCTCACAACGCTTTTGAGCAGTCAGATACCTGTGTGGATGAGCGTTGATGAGAATATTCGTGACATTGCGGCGAGGTATTTTCTGATTTTGTATACACCCATGCTCTTCCGAACGGCAAGTATCATTTTCGGAACAGTTTTAAGAGCCGTCGGCGATACTAAAACCCCCATGCTTGTGGGCGCGGGAGTAAATGTGCTTAACATTGTGCTGAACTTTTTCCTGATCTATCCAACGAGGGAATATGTGCTTTTCAAAAACACAATTACGGTTATCGGTGCGGATCTTGGCGTTGAGGGAGCGGCTTTGGCAAGTGCGCTGTCGTATACCCTCGGAGGCATCATGATAACCATAGCCCTTTGGAGACATAAAACGATCTCGCCAAAGGGTCAGAGCCTGAAGCCCGACAAGGTGATAATAAAAGCGTGTTTCAGGGTGGCTTTGCCGAATATGTTCCAAAGATTCGCTACATCGCTCGGATATGTGGTGTTTGCTTCGATGATAAATTCGCTCGGAGAAACGTCTGCCGCGGCGCACACGATCGCGAACACTGTCGAAAGTCTGTTTTATATACCCGGCTATGGTATGCAGACAGCGTCCGCGGCGCTTTCGGGGTATGCGTATGGAGCAAAGGACGAGGGCAGTCTTAAGCGTCTTGTAAAGACGATCATTCCTCTTGAAGTGCTGCTGATGATATTATCGGGAGGTTTGCTGTTTATTTTTGCGCCACAGCTTATGAGTCTGTTTTCAAAGGACAAAGCAGTAATAGAGCTTGGGAGCGTTGTGCTGAGAATGGTTGCGGTTTCGGAGCCGTTTTATGGGGTTCCGATCGTAATTGAGGGCATAATGCAGGGTCTTGGGAAAACAATGATCCCGTTTTTGTTCAGCGTTCTGGGAATGTGGTGTGTAAGAATTGTCGGAACATTTATATTTACCCAGCTCCTGTCTGGAGGGCTTGTTGAGGCATGGGGCTGTATGATTGGTCATAATCTTGTTCTTTTTGTTATGTTTGTGGCTTACTTTGCAAGCGGGAAATGGGATCCTTTCAGAAAATCAAAAAAAATTTAGATTTTGGATATTTTTTTTGAAAAAGCCCTTGACAAAAATCAATGTATGTGATATAATTTAATAGTCTTCGGAAATGATACGCGAGTGTGCTGGAATAGGCAGACAGGCTAGCTTGAGGTGCTAGTGTTTTCTAAACGTGTGGGTTCAAGTCCCGTCACTCGCACCAGTTTTTTATTCCGCGATTGGCTTAACAAAGCCAATCGCGGCTTTTTATTTTTTAGGATTTTCTGTCTTGTCCGCTATTTGTCCGCTAACAGGATGTTAGCGCAGTTGCCCCAAAAGCGCGACACGATGTCGCGCAACAGAGGGCAACAGGCGCTATTCGCCAAATTTCCGTTTTTGGGGTGTTACGCGCCCTGTTTGTTTTGCAGGAAACCGAATACCCCATCCATAGCTTCGGATACTCGTGCTTGGGCTGTCTGGAACATGTGAGAATACACATTTAAAGTTGTTCCTGAATTTGTATGTCCTAAAGCGCCCGAAACTGTTGTAACGTCAAGACCCGCTGAGATCATCGCGGACGCCGCGAAATGTCGGAAGCTATGCAATCCGTGGAACGGCAGGTTCTCTCGCTTGCAGAATCGTTTGAGCCATTCATAAGTTGTATTCGGGTGTTGAGGTTCGC
>JAFLUE010000036.1 GCA_022508945.1 Oscillospiraceae bacterium | reverse complement strand
GAGCTGACCGCCCTCCTCATAGCCGACATATCCGGGAGGCGCGCCGATAAGGCGGGAGACGGTATGCTTTTCCATATACTCGCTCATATCGAGGCGGACGATATTCTTTTCGTCATCAAAAAGCGCTTCAGCAAGCGTCTTTGCAAGCTCGGTTTTTCCCACGCCCGTAGGGCCTAAGAACAAGAACGAGCCGAGCGGCTTTCGCGGGTCGTTTATTCCCGCGCGAGAGCGCATAATGCTTTCGGAAACGCGCGCGACCGCCTCGTCCTGACCCATAACGCGCTTGTGGAGCGTATCGGAAAGGTGGAGGATCTTTTCGCGCTCGCCCTCTACGAGCTTGTCTACGGGAATGCCCGTTCTGCGGGCGATTATCAGCGATATCTCGTCGTCGGTCACCTTATCGCGCAGAAGCGAGCTTGCTTTTGCCTTTTCGGCAAGCTCCTCCTCGCTCTTCAATTCCGCCTGAAGCGCCGGCAGCTTTCCGTACATAAGCTCGGCGGCTTTGTTCATGTTGTATTCAAGCTTTGCTTTTTCGATCTCGGCGTTTGTTTGCTCGATCTCCTTTCGCAGATCCTGAACCTTTGAGATCGCGTTTTTCTCGTTTTCCCACTTGGCTTTCATTGCCGCGAAGCGCTCGCGCTTTTCCGCAAGCTCCCTTTGAAGCTCCGCGAGATGCTCCTGTGAGAGCTTGTCGGTTTCCTTTTTGAGCGCGGTTTCCTCGATCTCGAGCTGCAATATCCCGCGCGATATCTCATCAAGCTCCGCGGGCATACTCTCCATTTCCGTTCTTATCATCGCGCAGGCTTCGTCTATCAGATCTATCGCCTTATCGGGCAAAAATCTGTCGGTGATATAACGGTTGGACATTGTCGCGGAGGCAATGATCGCGTTGTCCTGTATTTTTACGCCGTGGAACACCTCATAGCGCTCTTTAAGTCCGCGAAGTATCGAGATCGTATCCTCAACGGTAGGCTCGTCCACAAGGACCTTCTGGAAACGGCGTTCAAGCGCGGGGTCTTTCTCGATGTACTTTGCGTATTCGTCAAGCGTTGTCGCTCCTATACAGTGAAGCTCTCCGCGCGCAAGCATCGGCTTTAAGAGATTTCCCGCGTCCATTGCGCCGCTTGTTTTGCCCGCTCCGACTATAAGATGAAGCTCGTCGATGAACAGAATTATCTGTCCCTCGCTCTTTTTTATTTCATTCAATACCGCCTTTAAGCGCTCCTCAAACTCACCCTGATACTTCGCGCCTGCGATAAGCGCGCCCATATCGAGCGAGAAAAGCTTTCTGTCTTTGAGATTTGAGGGAACGTCTCCGCGCACTATCCTCAGAGCCAGACCCTCGGCGATAGCGGTCTTTCCCACGCCGGGTTCGCCTATAAGACAGGGGTTGTTTTTGGTTTTGCGGGAGAGTATACGGATAACGTTTCTTATCTCGCTGTCGCGCCCGATAACGGGGTCGAGCTTGTTCGCCCGCGCCAGCTCGACAAGATCCTGTCCGTACTTTTTAAGCACGTCATAGGTCTCCTCGGGATTCTGGGAGGTAACGCGCTGATTTCCGCGAATTTCCTGCAATGCTTTGAGAAGCTTGTTTTTGTCAATGGCAAAGCTTTTTATAATTCCCGAAACGCCGCTGTCGGCTTTTTCAATAAGCGCCAAAAGCAGATGCTCTACCGAAACGTATTCGTCATTCATTCGCTCCGCCTGGGCTTCCGCCTCGGCAAACGCCTTGTCCAGCTCGGAAGAAACATATATCTTTCCGACCTCTCTGCCGCTTCCCGAAACGCGTGACATTCCTTCGATAAACCGAAGCGCCGCGGTTTTTACGCCGTTTGCGTCAACGCCCGTTTTCGTCAGTATCTGCGGACAAAGCCCGCCCTCGTCGTTCATAAGAGCGTAGAGCAGGTGCATTTGCTCTACGCAGTTGTTCTGATAGGAAACGGAAATATCCTGGGCGTCCTGAACAGCCTCCATTGACTTTTTGGTCATCTTATTGGGATTCATAAAATATCACTCCTTTTTTAGTCGGCAAATTTTACTATATAACCCTCACCTTATTAATCGTAACCTTCAATTGACCCCGCATATTCTACCTCGGGGAAAATTGCAACCACGACTTCCGCCACATTACTGCCTTCTTGTTTTTCAAAATCCCTGAACGCCAGTCCGCAGTCTCCGTTTGAATGCAGGATCAAATGTATTGGTTTAAAACGGCTTCTGACCAATGAAGCGTTGTCCAATTTATATTCATCAAGAAGTGCTTTTTCAATTTTATCGTTAAGTTCATTCTCATGTTCGCGATAATAACGAAAACGTTCTTCCTGAACGGATATAGGTTCATCAATTTCATCATCGTACGTATTAACATATAAGTCTACTTCGGTAGGTTCGCCGTATATTAAAACCGTACATTTGCCGTACCACGTTCCCATCCACCATGTGAGTTTTCCCAAGTCAGGAGAGTCTACTGTTATTTCGGGTTCTTCCTCTTTTTTCTTTTTAAAAAAACCAAACATCGCTAAATCACCTCCAAATTTGAATTTGCTATGAAATTGCTATAACTTTTTTCCATGGTTTTACTCCCTATTTTCAAAATTAAAATATTCTGTTTCGTCCGCAAGAACCTTTACATCCGGATAAACTGACAATCCGAAAGAATCAGTAAATATGGCGTCCTCCGGAATAAAATCCAAAATACTGTCATCAAATGAAGATAGTATGGATAAGCAAATATCGCCTTTTTTTGTAATAGTTACATTTTCTATTTCGATTTTTTCCGCGAGTTCTGTTTGATCCACACCTTTAAAAAATGACGACAACTCTTTTTCGGCTGATTCCTGAAGCTCATCAATTGAATCAAGGAACTTTTTTATTGCTGCTTCCTGCTCTTCGTTAAAGCTAAATAATATATCGGTTGAATTGATGAATTTCTTTATGGCAGCCTTTTCTTCTTCATTAAACTCTAAAAATGGATTATCATTAATATATAAATATAAATCATACACTTTTTTTAATATGCAAAACTTATGGACTGTCGTCGTCTTCCAACCCAAACGATCCCAAAATTCAACTTTTCCTAACAGCGGATGCAAAAAAGAGATTTTTGCCGTAGGCATTTTCTCTTTTTCCTTTTTAGAAAAACCAAACATTGTTCAATTACCTCCTATTGTCGATACAGTTAATTCTTTCCCCGTTCCAACAAAAATTAAAACAAAATGGGTTTTCTTTTTACGGAATTCAGCCAATCTCTGAAATCCTGTTCGGGATCAAAGTTCATAGAACAATCTTTTTTATATTTCAGTTCAAACTTGAATTTTTGGTCTTTACAACGAAATCTCATTTTGCAGAGGACAGGTTTTTCTCTTTTTGACTTGTCGAACACTTCCGGAAATCTATCCGCTTCGGTCTTTACCAATTGATTGAAATAGTCGATAGTATCCTTCGGATATTCAAGCTCGTCAATATCCCACGTTTCTTTGCCGAATCTGAAGAAAGCATTGAAATAATATGCCGCATTATCCGTGTACAGATAGGCAAATATATGGTCTGCCTTATCCTGCGCTAATTCGGAACATATTGAAATAATTGACGACTGTACGTCCATAAGCTCTGTTTCAAACATTTTTCACCTTGATTTATTATTGAATACTATTTGATTTCGGTTACCTTATAGTCCTTGTCCTCAACAGCCTTTTTGAGAATTTCCGCGTCGATGTTTTCCGACAGCTTTACAATTGCCGTTCCGCTCTCGTGACTTACGGCTGCCTCGGAAACTCCCTTTACCGCTTCGAGCGCCTTTTTAACGGTCGCCTCGCAGTGTCCGCACATCATACCTTCGATTTTCATTGTGATTTCCATAGTGATTTCCTCCTCGGTTTTTTCAAGATTATTTTCAAGCGAATTATTCGCTTTTTGACGGATCTTTTTGTCGTGCTTGGGGTTGTATATATTGAAGAAGTTGAGCCGCAGAGCGTTTGTGACTACGAAAAAGCTCGAAAGGCTCATAGCCAGCGCCCCGAACATCGGGTTCAGCTTCCACCCGAACAGCGGTATCCATACTCCCGCCGCGAGCGGTATTCCTATCACGTTATAGAAAAACGCCCAGAACAGGTTCTGGTGGATATTGCGGAGCGTCAGTCTTGAAAGACGTATTGCCGCGGGGACGTCGGACAGCCTGCTTTTCATAAGCACAACGTCCGCCGCGTCTACCGCGACATCAGCGCCCGCGCCTATCGCTATCCCTATATCCGCGCGGGTAAGAGCGGGCGCGTCGTTTATCCCGTCTCCGACCATTGCGACTCTTCCGTTTTTCTGAAAGCGCTTTACAACATCTTCTTTATCCCCCGGGAGAACCTCGGCGATGACCTCGTCTATACCCGCGGTCTTTCCGACAGCCTCCGCGGTCCGCTTGTTATCTCCCGTAAGCATAACGGTTTTTATGCCCATGTTTTTCAGCTCTGCAATTGCCGTAGGGCTGTCCGCCTTTATTTCGTCCGCAACGGCGATTATGCCCATAAGCGTTTTTTCACGGCAGAAAAACAGCGGCGTTTTTCCCTCGTTTGCAAGCTTGTCGGCGTCCTTACGGACGTTTTCGGGAATGTCGCAATATGTCTCGCAAAGGCGGAGATTTCCCGCGACATATTCCGTTTTATCAAGGACCGCGGATATTCCCGCGCCGCGAAGCACCTCGAATTTGTCGGGTTCTTCCGCGGAAAAGCCGCGGTTCTGAGCGTGTTTTACAATTGCCTTCGCGAGGGGGTGTTCGCTGCGTTTTTCGAGCGAGAACGCCGTGCTTAAAAGCCGATCCTCGGATATATCTCCGTAAGGCACTATATCCGTTACGGCAGGCTCGCCGCTGGTTATAGTTCCTGTTTTGTCAAGCAGTACGATCTCGGTTTTTCCCGTTTGTTCGAGAGAAACGGCGGTTTTGAAGAGTATTCCGTTTTTCGCGCCCATTCCGCTTCCGACCATTATCGCTACCGGCGTGGCAAGTCCCAATGCACACGGACAGGAAATAACAAGAACGGATATCCCTCGTTCTACCGCGTATCCGACTCCGCTTCCCGCAATAAGCCATACCGCGATAGTTACAAGCGCGATCGTGATGACCGCGGGAACAAAAACTCCCGAAACCTTGTCGGCTATTTTTGAGATCGGCGCTTTTGTAGCCGAAGCGTCGCTTACCATTTTGATTATCTGCGACAGAGAGGTGTCTTCTCCGACGCGGGTCGCTTTACAGCGGATATATCCCGAAAGGTTTATCGTCGCGGCGGAGACCTCGTCGCCGACGATCTTGTCCGCGGGAATGCTCTCGCCCGTAAGCGCGCTTTCGTTTACGGAGGTCTCGCCCTCGATTATGACCGCGTCGGTGGGAATACTTTCTCCCGCTTTTACCGCGAAAATGTCGCCTGCCTTGACCTGTTCTATCGGCACGGTGACTTCCGCTCCGTCCTTTATCAAAACGGCGGTTTTCGGCGCGAGCTTTATAAGGCTTTTGAGCGCGTCGGTTGTTTTGCCTTTCGAGCGCGCCTCAAGAAATTTTCCGAGTGTGATAAGCGCAAGTATAACTCCCGCGCTCTCAAAATAAAGCTCATGCATATAGGTCATGACAAGCTCATGATTTCCCGCGCTCTGCGCGTTTGACATAACAAATGTCGCGTAAACGCTGTAGCCGAACGCCGCCGTTGAGCCGAGAGCCACAAGCGTATCCATATTCGGCGCGCGGTTGATGATCCCCTTAAAGCCGCTTATAAAGAACTTCTGGTTTATGACCATTATGATACCCGAAAGCAAAAGCTGGATAAGCGCCATTGAGATATGGTCATTTGCCAAAAACGGCGGCAGAGGGAATCCCCACATCATTCCGCCCATTGAAATATACAAAAGCACTGCCATAAAGCCCAAGCTCCAGAAAAGCCTCAGCTTCATTTTAGGCGTTTCCTTATCCTCGAGGGCTTCCTCGTCCGCCGTTTTTTCCGCGGTCTTGTCTTTAAGCGACGCTCCGTAGCCCGCCTTTACCACAGCGTTTATTATCGCCGATGGCTCTCCGCCCTCAACGCTCATGGAATTTGTGAGCAGGTTTACAGAGCATTCCGTTACTCCAGAAACCCCGCTTACCGCTTTTTCTATCCTCGCTGAGCAAGCCGCGCAGCTCATTCCCGTAATACTGTACAATACCATTTTATCCACCTATTTCATCAGTTTTTGCAGCGTATTTACAAGCTCCTCGACAATATCGTCATCGCCGTTTCTGATATTATCTGCAACGCACGTTCGTATATGCTCGGAAAGCAGCGCCTTATTAAACGAGTTAAGAGCTGAGTTTACCGCGGACACCTGTATAAGGATATCCGTGCAGTATGCGCGGTCTTCTACCATTTTCTTTATTCCGTTTATCTGTCCCGAAATTCTGTTCAGGCGGTTTATAAGGCTCTTGTATTCTTCGGGTGCGCGGTCTTTTTTCTTTGAACAGCCGCAGTCCTGCATAACATCAGTCCTTCCTTTTTCGGTTGACAGCAGACATACACACTAAACATCATCAAACGCTTTTTCAGATAAAGTACGGTTTGTATGCAAAAAATACTGTTTACGATATACTGTCAACTGTTTACTGTTATTATATACCCCATGGGGGTATTTGTCAAGAGTATTTTATGAAAAAATATGTAAAAAATTCATTTTTTGCAGTTGTTTTACAAAACGTATATTGTTCATGAATAGAATGCTCCCTTAAAAACTCGGGAAGCGGTTGACAAATTTACGGGAGGGTTGTATACTGATAAAAGCCGATGTGTTAGATATGGATATATAATGCTGTGAGGTAAATTATGATATGGACAGAGAATACAAGTGACCGAAAGTTTCGGGTATTGCGGCTGAATTCACCGAAAGCTGAAAAAATCAGGCTGGATTTTGAACCGCTTAAAATGTCTGATAAACCGAATTGGAATCCGATGTGGGAAGAGTGGCATTGTTATTTAGAACCGCTGAGGATCTATCGGGAGGATTACGAAATACTGCTCTGTTACTTCAATAGGATTTATCCTATTAAAGACGCATTTGACAGGACACATGAGCCTATATTTGATGTATGCTTTGATAACTGGATAGGAAAAGAGGACTGGTATCGTATAATTTCGGAAATTGAGAATGACCTTGATGATCTCGGCGAAAATACAAAGGGCTTTCTTGCGGATTTTCTGGACTGGCTGAAAAATGCTCTGAAACACACCTCGATCATTGTTGTCGAGGGAAATTTATGACCGAAAAAGCTCCCCGAAATTCGGGGAGCAGTTTGTTATTCAACAGCAATTATTTGTTCTTTATGTATTCATCCATTGCCTTTGCGGCGGTTTTTCCCGCACCCATCGCGAGGATAACCGTTGCTGCGCCGGTTACGGCGTCGCCGCCCGCGAAAACACCCTCGCGCGAGGTCTGTCCGACATCGTCGGCTATAAAACAGCCGTGCTTGTTGGTTTCAAGACCCTTTGTGGTGTTTCTGATAAGCGGATTCGGAGAGGTGCCGATCGACATTACCACACAGTCAACGTCGATAACAAACTCGCTTCCCTTTTTCTCCACGGGTCTGCGTCTGCCGCTTGCGTCCGGCTCGCCAAGCTCCATTTCTATACACTTCATTCCCGTTACAAACTTATGCTCGTCGCCGATAAGCTCAACGGGGTTGTTGAGGGTCTTGAAGATGATCCCCTCTTCCATAGCGTGTTCTACTTCCTCCTTACGCGCGGGCATTTCCTCCAAACCGCGGCGGTATACGATATAAACGTTCTCAGCTCCCAAACGCTTCGCGCAGCGCGCCGCATCCATCGCGACGTTTCCTCCGCCTACGACCGCAACGTTCGTGTTCTTCTTTATCGGAGTGTCGCTGCCCTCTTTATATGCTTTCATGAGGTTTACTCTTGTAAGGAACTCGTTTGCGGAATAAACGCCCTTCAAGTTCTCGCCGGGGATATTCATAAATCTCGGCAGACCCGCTCCCGAGCCGATAAAGACCGCTTCATACCCCTGCTCGAAAAGCTCGTCGACTTCTATCGTCTTTCCTATTACAACATTGGTTTCGATCTTTACGCCGAGGGCTTTGAGGTTTTCTACTTCATGCGCGACAATTGCCTTGGGGAGTCTGAACTCGGGAATACCGTAGACCAGAACGCCTCCCGCAAGATGAAGCGCCTCAAAGACCGTAACATCATATCCCATTTTCGCAAGGTCGCCCGCGCAGGTAAGTCCCGAGGGTCCCGCGCCGATGACCGCGCACTTGTGACCGTTTTTCGCGGGAGCTTTCGGAGCTTCCGTGCTGTTTTTGTTGTGGAAGTCAGCGACAAAGCGCTCGAGCCTTCCGATAGCGACAGGCTCTCCCTTTACGCCGCGAACGCATTTACATTCACACTGTGTCTCCTGGGGGCATACTCTTCCGCAGACCGCGGGAAGGGAGCTGCTTTTCGCGATTATATCGTATGCGCTCTCGAAATCCTTTTCGCGTATCTTTGCGATAAATTCGGGTATGTCAATTGAAACGGGGCAGCCCGAAACACAAGGTCTGTTCTTGCAGTTAAGACAGCGCTCCGCCTCGTCGACCGCCTGCTCCGCGGAATATCCGAGAGCGACCTCGCTGAAGTTTTTATTTCTGATATTCGGCTCCTGTGCGGGCATTTCGTTTTTCTTTAAGCTCATATTCGGCATTTTACTTTACCTCCTTATTAAAACACGCAAATACGCGTCGCCGCTCGTCCTTGGCCGAACATCGTCCGACCTGCGTTTCTCACGGCTCATAAAACCTCGCATACGCCGTTTCGCGGCTCTGCTTTGGTTTTATCGCTTTTGCGCTTAAACCCCCTTGAATAAGTTACAAACTTCCTCGCGCTTTTTCGCTTCAAACTCGCGGTACATAGAGCCGCGTTCAAGCGACTCGTCAAAGTCTACAAGATGTCCGTCGAAATCCGGCCCGTCAACACACGCGAACTTTGTTTCCCCGCCGACTGTCAGACGGCAGCCTCCGCACATTCCCGTTCCGTCGATCATAATGGGGTTCATTGAAACGATAGTCTTTACGTTGTATTCTTTCGTAAGCTTGCAGACAAACTTCATCATGATAACAGGACCTATCGCGATGACTTCATCGTATTGGTTGCCTGCTTCGATAAGTTCCTTCAGCGCGTCCGTTACAAGCCCCTTTGTTCCGTAAGAGCCGTCGTCCGTCATGATCTTCATAACGTTTGAAGCCGCCTTGAATTCATCCTCGAGAATAACCAGATCCTTGTTTCTGAAGCCGACTATTGAATGTACCTCACAGCCGCAGTCGTGAAGCTTTTTCGCCACGGGATACGCAATAGCGCAGCCTACTCCTCCTCCGACAACCGCGACCTTTTTAAGCCCCTCTGTTTCGGTAGCCTTTCCCAAAGGTCCTACAAAATCCTGTATGTATTCTCCCTCTTTTTTGTGGTTTAGAAGCTCGGTCGTGCCTCCTACGATCTGGAAAATGATAGTTATTGTTCCCTTTTCGCGGTCATAGTCCGCCACGGTAAGAGGTATTCTCTCGCCGTCCTCATTTACGCGGAGAATGATAAACTGACCCGGCTCCGCTTTTTTCGCGATGAGCGGGGCTTCGATATCCATAAGCGTAACCGTAGGATTAAGCTCTTTTTTTCTGACAATTTTATACATCAATTAAAATCTCCTTTCCGAAAATGTACTTTATAATTATATCATATTGAGATAAAAAATTCAATAGTTTTTAAAGTCAAACCGAAATTCCTAACAAATATCAATAAAATTTTCATTGGATTTTCATAAAAAACACCTTGACAATTTATGTAATTTGCATTATAATGTGGAATGTCCAACAATTATTGGAGGCAAGAATCAATTTTTTAGCAAATTTAGGAACACCGCACAATTTTTGCCGAGGGATTGCGCCGGTAAATTTTTCGGCAGATTGCCAAAAATGACGGAAAATTTGCCGGCGATCGCCGATAAAGCCCACAGGGCGATAATTGTGCGGTGTTGTCTTAAACTGTCCGACGGATCGGAGGGGGATCTTTTGGAAGAAGCCAAGGGAATAGGAATACAGCTCAGGACGATAAATAATGCGCTTCGCCGCTATTTTGACGGAAGCTCCGAGGTGTTAAAAAAGCTTGAAAATCTTACCTGTTCAAACAAGTGGATAATGGGCTATTTGTTTGAAGCGGAGGAAGAGGGGCGCGATGTTTTTCAGCGCGATTTTGAAAACAGCTTCGGCATTACGCGCTCAACCGTGTCAAAAATGCTTTCGCTGCTTGAAAAAAAGGAGCTTATACGCCGCGAGAGCGTCTCGCACGACGCAAGACTCAAAAAGATCTCGCTGACGGAAAAGTCCCGGGAGTTCGCCAGAGTTATGCGCCTTGAGGTAAACGAAGCGGAAGAGATACTAAAAAGCGGGTTCTCTGAAAGCGAGCTTGAACAGCTCCGAGTCTATTTTGAAAGAATTCAGTTAAATTTGGACAACGCCGAAAGAAAGCGAAGGGGCGTTGAGAAAAGGGGAGATACAAATGATAAAAACGCTTGCTAAATGTATAAGGCAGGCGGCCTTGCCCGCGATTTTAACGCCGATCTTCGTGCTTTGCGAAAGCTTTATCGAGGTTTCGATCCCGAGCGTAATGGCAAAGCTCATCGATGACGGTATTACGGTCGGGAATATGGACGTTGTCATAAGATACGGGATAGAGCTTCTTATCCGCACTCTTATCGCGCTTTTATTCGGAGCGATAGCGGGATATACGGCGTCGCGCGCCTCGTCCTTCTTTTCGAGAAACGTAAGACACGATATGTACTACAATATCCAGAATTTCAGCTTTTCAAACATCGACAAATTTTCTCCCGCAAGTCTTGTAACCCGCCTTACGACAGATGTTACCAACGTACAGATGTCGTTTCAGATGATAACGAGGGTCGTTTTCCGCGCGCCGGCTATGCTGTTTTTCGCGTTCTATTTCGCTTTTCGCGCAAGCCCCGACCTTTCGATGATCTTTTTGTGTGTTATCCCGTTTTTGGCTGTTATACTTGCTCTTATCGTAAGAACCGCTTTTCCGCTGTTCAGAAAGGTATTTACGACCTATGACGACCTGAACAATGTCGTGGAAGAAAATCTTCGCGGGATAAGGGTAGTAAAGAGCTTTGTGCGCGAGGAGCATGAGATAGGAAAATTCCAAAAGATATCCGAAAAGATCTACAATAGGTTTACAAAAGCCGAAAAGACGGTCGCGTTCAACGCTCCCGCAATGCAGGTCTCCGTTTATACCTGTATTATCCTAATTTCATGGCTCGGAGCGCAGGCAGTAGTAGCAAGCGGGAACGATGAGGCTCTCGGTCTTACCACGGGCAGCCTTATGGAGCTGTTTACTTATACGATGCAGATATTGATGAGCCTTATGATGCTTTCGATGATCTTTGTTATGCTCACAATGTCCAAGGCGAGCGCCGACCGCGTATGCGAGGTCTTGAATGAAAAAAGCAACCTTAGAGACGGCGAGCGCAACCTTACGGAAGTAAAGGACGGCTCGATCGAATTCAAAAACGTAGGCTTCAGGTATTTCAAGACCTCCGAAAAAGCCGCGCTGAACAATATTGACCTGAAAATAAAGAGCGGTGAAACTATCGGTATCATTGGCGGTACGGGTTCTTCAAAATCTACTCTTGTGCAGATGATACCGCGTCTTTACGACACGGACGAGGGAGAGGTCCTGGTCGGAGGAGAAAATGTACGCGACTATAACATAGAGGCGCTCAGAAACAACGTAGCCATGGTTCTTCAGAAAAACACGCTGTTTTCGGGGACAATTGCGGAGAATATCCGCTGGGGCAACGAAAACGCGACGGATGAAGAAGTTGAGAAAGTATGCGGATTGGCGTGTGCGGACGAGTTTGTACAGTCTTTCCCGGATAAATATGATACATATATAGAACAGGGCGGTACGAATGTTTCGGGCGGTCAGAAGCAGAGATTGTGTATAGCAAGAGCGCTTTTGAAAAAGCCGAAGATACTTATTCTCGACGATTCGACCTCGGCGGTCGATACTCATACGGACGCGGTAATAAGAAAAGCGTTCCGCGAGGAAATCCCCGACACAACGAAGATCATTATAGCTCAAAGAGTATCCTCCGTCTGCGACGCGGACAGGATAATTATTATGGACGACGGAAGGATCGCCGACATGGGGACCCACGACGAGCTTTACAGCCGCGGCGGGATCTATCGCGAGATATACGATTCTCAGACGAAAGGGGCGGTGGAAGAAGATGAGCGATGATAACTTAAAAAGCGGGAAAATGCCCGCGGGACCCGGCGGCAGACCTCCGCGCGGGGCGCGCGTTCCGATGAAGTTTGACAAAAAGGTCATAAAGCGCCTTTTAGGTTATATGAAGCCGTTTCGCAAAAGGCTTATTGTGGTTGTTGTATGCATTATTGTAAGCGCGCTGGCGAGCGTTATGTCGTCGCTGTTTATAAAAACGCTTATTGACGACTACATACTGCCGCTTGTTGAAGCGTCGGCAAACGGCGCGGAGCCTGACTATTCGGGGCTTTTGCACACGATCTTCCTTATGGGAGGATTGTTTGTTCTCGGCGCGGCTTGCTCTCTTTTGCAGGCAAGGATCATGGCGGCTGTTTCTCAGGGCGTCCTCAAAAAGATACGCGATGAAATGTTTTCGCATATGCAGACGCTGCCGATAAAATATTTTGACACACACACCCATGGCGATGTTATGAGCTTTTATACAAACGATACCGACGCTATGCAGCAGATGTTGTCACAGTCGCTTCCTCAGGTCATTTCCTCGGGGATAACCTTGTTTTCGATCTTCTGCTCCATGCTCAGCCTTTCGATATGGCTTACGCTTACGGTCGTTGTGTTCTTGGCATTGATCCTGTTTATAACCGCGAACATTGCCAAAAAGTCGGGGACATATTTTGTCCGCCAGCAAAGCTCTATGGCTAATGTAAACGGCTATATCGAGGAAATGATAAACGGTCAGCGCGTTATAAAGATATTTTGCCGCGAGCAGAAAGCGAAGGAGGGCTTTGACAGCCGCAATTTCGAGCTTTCGGAAAACGTCTGCCGTGCAAATGCCTACGCGAATATCCTTATGCCTGTAAACAACTGTATGGGATATTTCCTGTATGTTATTCTGGCGATAGTTGGCGGTTTTCTGGCTATAAATGAAGTGACAAATGTCGCTTGCTTTACGGTAAATACGCTTACGCTCGGCGCTATTGCTTCGTTTTTGCAGCTTTCGAGAAGCTTTATCGGACCTATCGCGCAGGTCTCTCAGCAGCTTAACTCCGTCGCAATGGCAATGGCGGGCGCGGGAAGAATCTTCGCGCTTATTGACGAGCCGAGCGAAACAGACGGCGGCTATGTCACCCTCGTAAACGCGAAGTATGACGAAAACGGAAGCCTCACCGAAACCTCCGAACACACCCGCCTCTGGGCATGGAAACACCCCCACACCGCGGACGGCTCGGTTACATATCAGGAGCTTAAAGGCGATATCGTTCTGAACGAGGTGGATTTCGGGTATGTACCCGAAAAGCTTGTCTTAAAGGATATAAATATCTACGCCGAGCCGGGACAGAAGGTCGCGTTTGTGGGTGCTACGGGCGCGGGAAAAACAACGATAACAAACCTCATCAACCGTTTTTACGATATTGACGACGGAAAAATACGCTATGACGGGATAAATATAAACAAGATACGAAAATCGGATCTCAGGCGTTCGCTCGGCGTAGTCTTACAGGACGTAAATCTGTTTACGGGAACGGTCATGGACAACCTGCGCTACGGAAAGCCCGACGCTACCGACGAGGAGTGTATTGCGGCGGCGAAGCTCGCGAACGCGGACAGCTTTATCAGGATGCTTCCGGACGGATATAACACGGTCCTCCGCGGCGACGGAAGCGGTCTTTCTCAGGGTCAGCGCCAGCTTATTTCAATTGCGCGAGCGGCAGTCGCCGACCCGCCCGTTATGATACTCGACGAGGCGACAAGCTCGATCGACACGCGAACCGAGGCGATTGTTCAGGCGGGTATGGACGCGCTTATGAAGGGGCGCACGGTTTTCGTAATAGCCCACAGGCTCTCGACTGTCAGAAACTCGGACGTAATTATGGTTTTAGACCACGGAAAGATAATCGAGCGCGGCTCTCACGACAAGCTTATCGCCGAAAAGGGGCAGTATTACAGGCTCTATACGGGAGCGTTTGAGCTTGAATAACTCAGACTGCCGATAAACCCCTCATTTACTTTGTCAGCCATGTCACAATAGCCACAAAGGCTAATTGCGGCATGGCTTCCTCGTAACTGCTGGGGGCTTCTCGGCAGTCTGAAACAGAGCTTTTTCTACAATTTGAGCCGACTGCTTCACAACAATCGGCTCTTTGTTATTGAATGGTGATTATGACCGCGTTTTTACTGTTTATTGTTAACTGTCAACTGAAAAATGCCGTCCGATTGTTCTCACAATCGGACGGCTTAGCTTTGGCTGCTTGGCAGGCGTGGCGTTCCCCTGCATCTCTCGGGTTTCCCCTGTCATACCTGCGGCGTGTGGATGCCACGAAATTGTCCACCTCAAACAGTCCCATATTAGCTTACTTAGATTATAGCATAATTATTCACGTTTGTAAAGTACTTTTTTTGTTCTGAGATAGCGTTCATACCTTTTTTCTTCTACCTTTTGAAAAGTAATTACAGAGTTCTTGTAATCTTTCGGATCTGACGAAGTTTTTAGGCGCAAGATCAGTTTATATCGTTTTCCGTTTTCTTCAATACTCTTCAGCAGCACTGCCGAGTTTGGCTTGTTGGCTTCTAAAATATAATCCGGAGCTTCGATTATCGCTTTAGCATACCGAAAATATCTTTCATAATCATTAGGGTGGCTGATCTTGATATGTTCGACCTGCACAGAGGTAATAATAACCTCGTCCGTTTGGATATCCGAGGTTACGGCTTTGAAAATCTCGCGGTTTATTTTCCCGACAATATTTATGTCCTTCACTTCTGATTCTGCCTTTGCTGTAAATTGACAGACAATTCGCGCCCTTTATTTCGTTATCCTTTTTGCAAGCTCAATATAATCTTCGAGCGTCAGCTCCTCGGCACGGGCGGTGGGTTTGATGTTAAGCTCGGAAAAGACAGCGGAAAGCTCCTGCTTCGTAATATTCAGCTCGGCGCACAGCGGGTTTAAAAGCTGCTTTCGGCGCTGGGAGAAGCCTGAACGGATAAGACGGAACAGCATTTTTTCCGTTTGTATCGGCAGTTGGTTTTCATTCGTTATCTCAAGCTTTATGACCTCGCTGTCAACGTTCGGCGACGGCATAAAGCTTCCGCGGTTTACTCTGAAAAGCAATTTCGGGTTGCTGTAATACCTCACGGCATATGACACCGCGCCGCTTTCGCGGGTCGCGGGCGCGGCACAGATCCTGTCGCCCGCTTCGCGCTGTACCATTACCGTAAGAGATTTTATCCGAACTCTGCTTTCGAGAATTTTCATGATGACCGGCGAGGTGATGTAATACGGCAAGTTCGCGCAGATCACGGTTTCTTTTCCGTCAAATCTGCCGACGATCTCATCAAGATCCGTCTGCATAACATCGGCGAAGATCACCTCTGCATTGTCAAACTCCGCGAGCGTTTCCTCCAGGATCGGCTTTAAGCGCTCGTCAAGCTCAATTGCAATTACCTTATCACACCGCTTTGCAAGCTCGCGTGTAAGCACCCCCACGCCCGTTCCTATCTCAACAGCGCAGACCCCCTCGCGGCAGCCGCCCATTTCCGCGATCTTGGGGCAGACCGCCGGGTTTATCAGAAAATTCTGTCCCAATGCTTTCGAGAACGAAAATCCGTGACGTTCGAAAAGTGATTTGATAACTCCGATGTTGGTCAGTTCCATTTTCCACCCCCATGATCATAATTCGGAATACGTAATTAATTCCACAATTCCACGGATATAACGTGGTTTTAGCGGTGTTTATTTAAAAAGAAATTTCAAAACCGCGCAAAGCTGCGCTTTGCGCTATCTAAG
>JAFLUE010000035.1 GCA_022508945.1 Oscillospiraceae bacterium | reverse complement strand
CCCCCCCCCCCCCCCCCCCCCCCCCCCCCCCCCCCCCCCCCCCCAAAACAAGAGGAACAACTGATGTCGGACGTTATTGTAATTGGCGGGGGCGCGGCGGGTATGACCGCGGCGATCTTCGCGGCTGAGCATTCGCGGGTGACTTTGATTGAAAAAAACGATAGGCTCGGACGCAAGCTTGCTATCACGGGCAAGGGAAGGTGCAATCTTACCAACAACTGCGATGTTGACGATGTCATGAAGAATATCCCGCGGAATCCGCGGTTTCTGTACAGCGCGATGAATAACTTTCCGCCGAGCGAGGTAATGAGCTTTTTCGAGGGCTTGGGAGTTGCACTCAAGACCGAGCGCGGACGGCGGGTGTTTCCCGTTTCGGACAGGGCAGGCGATATCGTAAGCGCGCTTGAACGGGAGCTGAAAAGTCGGGGTGTAGAGATCGTCCGCGAGAACGCGCGTTCGCTTATGATCGAAAACGGAAAATGCATGGGAGTAAACACAGCCAAGCGGCAGTTCAAGGCGGACGCGGTTATTATGGCGACAGGCGGGAGATCATATCCGAAAACAGGTTCGGACGGCTTCGGATACGAGATAGCAAGGCGCGCGGGTCATACGATAATACCTCCGAAGCCGTCGCTTTCGGCGCTTGTTACAGAGGAACAGTGGGTGAAAAAAGCCGCGGGGCTGACGCTTAAAAACTGCTCTATGAAGCTGCTGAACGGCGAAAAAACGATTTACGAGGATTTCGGCGAGCTTGGCTTTACGGAGGACGGAATAGGAGGGGCGACGGTTTTAAGCGCCTCGGCGCATATTCCCGACGGAGAGGAGAAAAGCTGTTCGGTTTTGATCGATCTTAAGCCGGCGCTTTCCGAGAAACAGCTTGACCAAAGGATCTTGCGGGATCTTGCCGAAATTCGCGGAGGGATTTTCGCTGATTGTCTGAGAAGGCTGCTGCCGAAAGAGCTTGTTGAGCCGTTTTCGGAAGTGCTTGGAATTGAACTGACGAAAAAAATCTCTGAAATCACCAAAGAAGAACGCAAGAATTTAGTTAAAACGCTAAAAAATCTGAGGCTGAAAATAAGCGGATTTCGCCCGACAGATGAAGCGATAATAACCCGCGGAGGCGTTTATACAAAGGAAATCGATCCGAAAACCATGGAGAGCAGGCTTGTGGAAGGGTTGTTTTTCGCGGGGGAGATCATTGACGTGGATGCTTATACGGGCGGATTTAACCTGCAAATTGCCTTTGCAACAGGCAGACTCGCGGGCGAAAGCAGTTGACAGTTGACAATAAACAGTAATTTTGGCGAAACAAACACGAGATCCAAGCCACACAATATTCGTACCTTTAAATAACGTTGGTTTGGCGGATCGATTTAAAAGGATTTCAAAATTCATGACTTGACGGCACACTACGCTTAGCCGTTAAGTCAGAACCGCACGAATTTTTTCTCAGAAAAAAATCGTGCTTTTTGAAATTCGTTCGAGACCGCTGCGCGGTTTAATTTTAACTCGTCCGTGACCATGTTGAGCGCAAAAGCTTCATTAAATAAAGAAAATTAGGTGAAAAAGTTAAAAAACCTATTGCAATTTTAATAAAAATGTGTTAAAATAAAGTGATTTGAGATAATTATACCATTTTACTCTTTTCCAAATTTTTCCTTATTCACCTGATAGGAGCGGTTTTTGGTTTGAAATTTATTTCTGTCGCGATCGATGGGCCTGTTGGCGCGGGAAAAAGCACTGCCGCGAGGGAGTGTGCAAAAAGACTCGGTTTTGTGTACTGCGATACGGGCGCGCTTTACAGAGCGGTCGGGCTTTACTGCGTAAGAAACGGCTTAGACCCGAAAGATCCGTCCGAGGCGGCGGGCTGTATGGGTAAGATCAAGGTCGATATCTCGCTTGTTGACGGCGTTCAGCACGTTTTTTTGAACGGAGAGGACGTATCGGAGGATATTCGGCTGCCGGAAATTTCGATGGCGGCGAGCGCGGTCTCGGCTGTGGCTGAGGTCAGAAAGGCGCTTTTAGGTATCCAGAGAGAGATCGCCGAGAACAACAATGTTGTTATGGACGGACGCGATATCGGAACGGTGGTCCTGCCGAACGCGGATGTAAAGATCTTCCTTACGGCTAAGCCCGAGATCAGGGCGGAAAGGCGCTATAGCGAGCTTAAGAAAAAGGGCGTTGATACAACGTTTGAGGAGGTCTTAAGCGACCTTAACGAGCGCGACTATAACGACAGCCACCGAGCGGAGGCTCCTCTTAAACAGGCGGATGACGCGGTTCTTGCGGATACGTCGGGGCTTGATTTTGAGCAGAGCGTGGAGCTTATCTGTGGTATCGTCGAGGAGAGGCGAAATGTTTTATAATTTCTGCCGCGGGGTCGTTAATTTTATCTTCCATATTGTTTTTAAGATCACGGTCATAGGAAAAGAGAATATCCCCGAAGAGAAAAGCGGATATATAATCGCTTCAAATCACGTTTCAAACTGTGACCCGCCGATGGTGGGGATAGTGTTTAAAGGGAAATACACCTTTATGGCAAAGGACGAGCTGTTTCATATAAACCCGATCTTTACATGGCTTATTAAAAAGCTCGGAGCGTTTCCCGTAAAAAGAGGCTCGAAGGACACTGCGGGCATAGATACCGCTATAGAGAGCTTGAAGCAGGGCAGAGTTTTCGTTATCTTTCCTGAGGGTACGCGCTCTAAGACGGGAGAGCTTGGAAAGCCGAAAAGCGGAGTTTCGCTGATCGCGGTGAGGGCTAAGGCGTCTGTTGTGCCGGTTTATGTGGCTTATGGAAAGAAAAAATTCCGCAGAAATGTGCTGATCTCGGTAGGAAAGACTATTCCCGCGGAAAGCTTTGATGTTGATGTTGAGGACAAGCGTGCGGTCCACAAGATAAGCAAGCTTATTATGGGTGAAATTTCCGCGCTTAAGGAGAACGCTCCAGATGTCGGATAAATTCAGAGCAAACGAGTTTAGGATCGAGATAGCGGAGAACGCGGGGTTCTGTCCCGGGGTTCAGAGGGCGGTGGATACCGCCGAAGAAGCCGCGGCGAGATTCGGACGGGTCTATACGCTCGGAGAGCTTATCCACAACGAAAACGCCGTAGAGGATCTGCGTAAAAAGGGCGTGTTTGCCGTAAAGACGGTAGACGAGGCGAGGGGAGAGCCGATCATTATCCGCTCTCACGGAGTTTCGAGAGCAGTAGAGCGGGAGGCGCGCGAAAAGTGCAGGGCGGTTTTTGACGCGACCTGTCCGTTTGTAAAGCGAATACACGGCATTGTTTCACAGATGCCGAAAGAAAGTACGGTTTTCGTGCTGGGGGACAAGGATCACCCAGAGGTTGTGGGAATTGTAGGCAACGCCTCATGCAGGGCTTTTGCCTGCAAGGATCTTACGGAAATCGAAGGGCTGCTTCAAAGCGATGCGGCTGAATGCGGCGGGAATTTCGCCGTTGTGGTTCAAACAACCTTCGACCGCGGTAGGTTCGACGAATATTCGGAGGAGATCCGACGAAAGTACAGCCGCGCTGAGATATATGACACAATTTGCAACGCCACCGACAAGCGCCAGAAGAGCGCGCGGGAGCTTGCGAAAAGAGCCGCTCTGATGGTTGTTGTCGGAGGAAGGAGCAGTTCTAACACAAGGAGGCTTGCGGATATTTGCGGGGAATGCTGTAAAACGGTTTTCGTCACAAATGCCGAGGAGCTTTCAGAGCAGACGGTAAAGGGTCTGCGCGCCGATAGCTTAATCGGCATTACAGCCGGAGCTTCAACTCCGCGCTACATAATTAAGGAGGTTCATAATAAGATGAACGAGGAAAACATTAAAAACATCGAAAATAATGAGGAGGACTTTGCTTCGCTGCTCGAACAGGATCAGTCTTTTACAAGATTATATACGAACAAAAGAGTTAAGGCTACGGTTGTCAGCGTTTCCAAGAAGGAAGCTGTTGTTGAAGTCGGCGCGAAGCAGACGGGCTACATAGTCCGCGAGGAGCTTACAAACGATCCTAACGCCGAAGTTGAGGATATCGTCAAGCCCGGCGACGTTATTGACGCGGTTGTTATCAAGGTCGACGACAATGTCGGAACGGTCGCGCTGTCGAAGAAGCGCGTTGATTCGGCGCTCGGGCTGGAAAAGCTCGCGGCAGTCAAGGAAGCGAACGAGACTATTGAGGGAACGGTTTCTCAGGTAGTTAAGGGCGGCGTTATCGTAATTTACGAGAACACAAGAGTGTTTATCCCCGGCTCGCACACAGGCATTCCGCGCACGGGAAAGCTCGAGGATCTGCTTAAAAAGACGGTCAAGTTTAAGATCATCGAGGTCAGCAACGAGCG
The DNA here is from genome assembly GCA_022508945.1 of Oscillospiraceae bacterium. Lineage (GTDB taxonomy): Bacteria > Bacillota > Clostridia > Oscillospirales > Ruminococcaceae > CAG-115. The sequence goes on along the minus strand of JAFLUE010000035.1, from coordinate 11,818 downwards.
CGGCGGCAGGGTAGTCGGTTCTATCCGCCAGGCGAACAGAGAGATCCGCGACGCGGAAAAGGCAAAGTTCTGGGAGAGCATCGAGGTCGGACAGAAGTTCGAGGGAGAGGTCCGCTCTATCGAGAGCTACGGCGTGTTTGTTGATATCGGCGCTGTTGACGGGCTGGTTCATACCGCAGACCTTACCTGGAACAGAGTAGGTCACCCGAAGGATATCGTAAAGATCGGCGACAAGATAAATGTTATTGTAAAGTCGTTTGACGCCGAAAAGAAGCGTGTTTCGCTCACGGCTAAGGATCCGAGTGAGAATCCCTGGACAAAGTTTATGGCAGAATTCGCAAAGGGCGACGTTATAAAGGCGACGGTTGTTTCGATTACCGATTTCGGAGCGTTTGCGCAGATAGTTCCGGGAGTGGACGGTCTTATACACATAAGCCAGATCTCCGCGGAAAGGGTGACGGATATCAACACTGTTCTTAAGGTTGGACAGGAGATCGATGTTAAGATCATCGACATTGACGAAGAGCGCGAGAGAGTTTCGCTTTCTGTACGCGCGCTTTCCGAGGAAACGGCGGCGGAGGCTTCCGAATCCGAAACAGAAGAATAAGCAATAGAAAGCAAATACAAAACGCGGTTTGGCGGTTAGCTGAACCGCGTTGTTATTGGTTATAATTTATAAAAAGGGAAACGGAGAATTATGGAGAAAAACAAGACCGACACGCGGGCGGTCAATTTTAAGACCGGACTTACGGACGGTCTTCCGATCGCGCTCGGATATCTTTCGGTTTCGTTTACTTTTGGGATAAGCGCGGTTGGGATGGGGATAAGCCCGCTTGCGGCGATTTTGATCTCCATGACCTGCCTTACGTCCGCGGGACAGCTGGCGGGGGCGGGAATAATTGCGGCGGGCGGCGGCCTTGTTGAAATGGCGCTTGCACAGCTTGTAATAAACATACGCTATTCACTTATGAGCCTGTCGCTTTCACAAAAGCTGAACGAAAAATACAGCCTGCCTCACAGGATAATAAGCGCGTTTGGGATAACCGATGAGATCTTCGCGGTCGCCTCGGGAAAGGACGGCGAGATCGCGCCGAGATATATGTATGGGCTGATAACGCTTCCGTATATTTTCTGGGCAGCGGGAACGGCAATGGGCGCGTTTTTCGGGGAAATACTTCCCGAAAATGTGAAGAGCGCGCTTGGGATAGCGATCTACGTTATGTTTGTGGCGATCGTTGTGCCGCCGGCGAAGAAATTACGCGGTGTTATGGCGGTCGCATTAGCCGCGGCGGGGCTTAGCTGTGTAATAAAATTTGTGCCGGTTTTTTCGGGGATATCCTCGGGAATTTCGGTGATAATTTGCGCGGTCATCGCGGCAGCGGCGGGAGCGGCGTTGTTCCCGAGAAAAGAGGCGCAGAATGATTGATACAATATATTTATGCGCGAGCATCGTGATCATGGCTGCCGTTACATACATGATAAGAATGCTGCCGCTGGCGGCGGTTCGCGGGAAAATAAGATCGCGGTTTGTGATGGATCTTCTGTATTACATTCCCTACGCCGTCCTCAGCGCCATGACTATCCCCGCGATTTTTTACAGCAGCGGCTCGCTTATAAGCGCGGCGGTCGGCTTTGTGATAGCCCTCGTTCTCGCTTTTTTCGAGCGCGGGCTTATGACCGTCGCGATTTGCTCATGCGCGGGAGTTTTTGTGACGGAGCTTATTATGACGTTGATATAAATGCGGGGGCTTTGCCCCCGTACCCAAGGGGCAATGCCCCTTTGGGATCCCAATAATTATATAATTTTCCCCGACGGTTTTTACGGTCGGGGATTTTTTGTTTTCTGATTATTGCAGGTTTTTGCAGTTTTCGTAATGATATTATCTGTTCAGCGGGAGGGACAGGCCCCGCGAATAAAGATGAAAGGAGGAATGGGCTTGGGGCTTATGAATTTGCTGTTTGGCAGGCAGAGGGTGAAAAACGCGAGCGCGCTTTCGGGCTTTTACTCGGGCGAGCTTTCCGAGTGGAACGACATCTATAACGGCGGCGGAAGCTGGCGTTATACAAGAAAGGGCGGTCTCAACGGCGGCGGAACAAGAAAGGTCGCTTCGCTCGGCGCGGCAAGGGCGGTTTGTGCGGAGCTTGCGAGGCTGTGCTTTGCGGAAAGCTCGGAACTTTCGTGCGCTGACAAGGAGACCGAGGCGTTTTTACGCGAGGTTTTTGCGAAAAACAACTTTTCCGAAAGGTTTTCGGATTTTGCGGAAAAGGTGTTTGCGCTTGGCGGAGGAGTGATCAAGGTCTATTATGACAACGGCGTGAGGCTCGACTTTACTACCGCCGACAGATTTGTCCCGACAAAATGGGACTCGGGCGAGATCTACGCGGGCGCGTTCGGTTCGGAGGTCTGCGCGAACGGCAAAAACTATGTCCTTGCGGAAACGCAGGAGCTTTCGGGCGACGGACTTATTATAGAAAACAAGCTCTTTCGCGAAAACGGAGCGGAGGCAGATCTTTCCGAGGTTTATCCGAAGCTGGCGGAAAGAACGGTCATAAACGGTCTTGACAAGCCGCTGTTCGTGTATTTTCGCGCGGGAACGGGTTCCGTAAAACAGTGCGGGGCGCTTGGGACTTCGGTTTTCGCGGGCGCGGAGGATACGCTCAGATCGCTCGATGTTGTGTTTGACAGCCTTTCGAGAGAGTTTATTTTAGGCAAAAAACGCATTATCGTTCCGAGCTACGCGGTTCGCGGAGACTATAACGAAAACGGCGAGCTGAAGCGCTATTTTGATGTAAACGACGAGGTTTTCGAGGCACTTTCGACCTCGGATACGGACGACCTCAAGATCGCCGACAACACAGGCGAGCTTCGCGTAACGGAGCATATTGAGGCGCTCGGCGAGCTGCTTGACCTGCTTTGTATGCAGGTGGGGCTGTCGGAGGGTACGCTGTCGTTTAAAAACGGAAATATCCGCACAGCCACCGAGGTCGTAAGCAGAAACAGCCGCACCTACCGCACGACAAGCTTTTATCGAAGGCTTATCGCGAAAAAGCTTGCGGATGTGGCGAAAAACGTCTGCCTGCTTGGGAAAATGGCAGGAGAGCTTTCGCAGAGCGCTTCGGAAAGTGTTACGTTTCGTTTTGCGGACGGGGTTTGCGAGGACGACGGAGTTAAGACCGAACGAGCAAGGTCGCTGTATTCAAGCGGGCTGATCTCAAGAGCGAGAGCGATCTCCGAGATCTACGGAGTTTCGCTTGATGAAGCGAAGGCTATGGAAAGAGAGGATTTTGATGGAAACCGAAAATAAGATCATTGAAGGCGGAGCAGTTGAAAACAATGCTCCGGAAAAAAAGATGACTGAAAACGAAAATATTGAAAGCGTAAAAAACGACGAATTGGAATTTCTTACTGTCAGACTTGATGAACAGCGTTCGCAGATCGAGTCGCTCAGGCTCAAGCTGTTTGAAGCAAAGACCCGCCTTGCGCTCATGTTTTCGGGCATCGCGAAGGAGAAGCTTGATGAAAGTGCGGCTCTTGCGGCGGGTATTTGTAAATCGGGAAAGACTCCCGAGGAGGCCGCGAGGGAGATAGCGGACGCTTATCCCCACCTGAAAGCGGTTCAGCGCGATATCCCGCAATTCGCGGCAAGCGGCACGGGAGCGGACGACGGCTTTGCGGCAATTCGCGGGATCTTCGCGAAAAGATAAGCGTTTAGGCGAGCGCTTTATTATGCGGGAGGGTTTGGCGGGAACTTATAACAGCGGGGGTGTCTGAGCAAAAGCAAAGGTACTTCCGCGATCATATATATTTCGGCAGCTATGCCGCGAACGGCGCAAATTATGGGAGATTATCCCGAGGTTTTATATGGCGCGGCGGTTTGCGGCAATGCCAAAGCGGATATGAAAAAATGAAAGGAGATTATATATTATGGCAAATACGATGGAATATGCAAAGGTTTTTCAGAGCGAGCTTGACAGACAGATCGTCGAAGGCTCGACTTCGGGCTGGATGGAGGAAAACGCTTCGCAGGTTATCTATAATGGTGGAAACGAGATAAAGATACCGAAGGTCTCGCTCAAGGGGCTGGCGGATTATGACCGTGACGACGGATATACCGGAGGCGCGGTTACTTATTCATATGAAACAATGACGATGAGTATGGACAGAGGCAGACGCTTCAGAATCGACGCGCTCGATGTTGACGAGACCAGCTTTGCTCTTGCGGCAGCCAATGTCGCTTCCGAATTTCAGCGCACGCAGGTCATTCCCGAGATAGATTCTTACCGCTATTCAAAGCTTGCGCGGGCGGCTGGGATAACGAAGTTTTCCTATGCTCCCGCAAAGGCCACAGTGCTTTCCACGCTTATCGAGCAGATCACCGCGGTACGCGAGGTTATCGGCGGCGAGGGAGAGCTTGTGGTTTGTATGGCGCGCTCGGTATATGATATGCTGATGCTGTCGAGCGAGGTAACTCATTCAATCGACAACGGAACGTTTTCTCAGGGAAGTCTTGATCTTAACATCAAAACTATCTGCGGAGTGGCGATAATTCCCGTTCCGTCCGCAAGAATGAAGAGCAAATATGTTTTTGACAGTACAAACGGATATTCCATAGCAAACGGCGCTACGCAGATAAACTGGATAATCTGTCCGAAGGACGCTCCAATCGCGATCTCCAAGACCGACAATGTAAAGATCATCACTCCCGAGCAGAACCAGTTTGCCGACGCGTGGGATATTGACTATCGCAAGTATCACGATATGTTTATTCCCGACAACAAGAAGGTGGCGATCGCGCTTTGCTCCGCGGGAGCGTCTCTTGATTAACAGGCGTTTTGGCGTTTGTTTAAAAAGGCTGAAACAGTTTATGTTTTTACGTTAGTATACTCGGGTTTAGGCGGGCGGCATTTGCCGCCCGCTGTTTAAAAGGAGGGTTTTTATGATAATTAATGTTGATGAATTTAAGGCGATGGGTTTTTCTTCCGACGATGACAAGCTCACGGAGGACTGTATAAAGCGCGCCGAATTTGTCCTTAACGGACTTAGCGGAGGAAGAGCGATCCCCGTTTCAAAGATGGGAGGAGCAGCGGCGGATTATGTAAAGCAGGCCTGCGCGTTTCAGGCGAACGCGATAATTCGCGAGGAAAACGCGCTTCGCGCACAGAACAGCGAATCGGAACAGAAAACCGACTCGAATGTCGAGAAGGTGTCTATAGGCGATTTTTCCTATTCATATTCAACTTCAAGATCGGATTCGAGCCAAAGCAAAAACACGGATATTGAGCCTCTCGACACGAACTTTACGGTTATAAGGCTTCTGAGAGCAGCAGGCTGTCTTTATTCGGGAACGGAGGTTCGCGAATGAATACAGAGCCTATTCCGAATGAGCTTTTGGGAGATGACATATTCATTCAGAAGCCTTCCCAAAACGGCTGGACGGATCTTTACATATCCAATGTCCGAGCAGAACGCTCAAGCACGATCGAGAGCGGATATCCCGACAAGCCTCGGGAGAAAACAAAGCTTACGGTCTGGTATGACTGTGTGAATTCCCGACCTCAGACGGAGGTCGAATGCGGGATGAGAATAAGATTCAATGGGGAGATATTTGATATTGTAAGCGTAAGGGTCATACGCGCGAAAACCCCTCATCACCTGAAGATAACTGCGGTAAAGATCGGGGAATATACATAAGACAAGGAGGGGAAGTATGACAATTAAGATCGGCGGAACGGATTTTGAGTATGCGGATATGAATGTAAAGCGCGAGCTGAGGAAAACGGATATACGCTACAATACTCAGGGAGATATGCTTATTGATATGGTGAGAAGGAAATATTCTTTGGAAGTCACGTTCGGGCTTCTGACAGAGACCGAGATGAATATTCTGAGATCGAGATGTGAGCAGATCTTTGTAGTGGTTGAGTTTGAAGCTCCCGAAGGTTATATTAAAAAGGAGTTTCACGTTATGAACGAACCTGCGGGAGAGCTGACGACCGTAAACCGTGTTAAGCTGTACGGCGGGGTTAAGCTTTTGTTTAAGGAAAAATGAGAGGTGATTTTTTGGTAAATGTATCCGAGAAATTTAAGGAGCTTTCCATGAGCAACGGCCGCGAGATCAGCTGTAAGATCGTCGCGGGGGGAGAGACATTTTCAGACGACAGGCTGATCGAGTTTGATTTTAATGATGTTGTTCATCAGAGGCGGTTTACTATAGGCTCGGCATGTGCAAGCCGTTTTACTTTCTCGGTCAGATATTCGGGGGAGCTTGAGGTACATGACGAGGTAAGACCGTATATAAGCTTCGACGGCGGGGAATGGTGTCCGCTGGGAGTTTTTTATGTCGCAAGAAGATATGTTCGCGGAAAATATGCTTCCATTATCTGTTATGACAAAATGTATTCGCTGGAAACAGAGTATGTTCCGAGAATTTACTCTCCGGCAAAAATCAAGGATATTTTAGACGATATCTGCCAAAAACACGGCATTGTATGCGACGCAAATATCGAAGCGTCTGAAGCTGTGTGGATCCCGTACGGGTCTACGGTACGCGAGGTTTTGGGATTTATCGCGGGGGTTGCGTGTGCAAACGCCAAATTTGACCGCGAGGGTAAGCTGAGCATAAAAAAATGCCCGCAAATGAACGGTTTTATCCTTCCCGCAAAAAACTGTATGCATCAAAGCAGAAATATGTCGGCAACAAAAATCGGGCGTCTTATCGTTGATACAGGCAGTCAGATCATAAACATCGGCAGAGGAGGAGAGCTTTCGACGATTGAAATTTACAATCCGCTTATGACAAAGAGCCGCGCGGAGGATATAATCGGGATATTTTCGGATATTCCTTTTTACGGTGCGGATATAGAGATGCAGGGGCTTTTGTTTCTTGAAGCGGGCGACTGTATTTACATGGAGGATGAAGACAGCAATATCTATCCGATCATGGTAAGCGAGATCGACTATCATTATGACGGCGGCTTAACCGCAAAGCTTTACTCAAAAACACGTTATTATACGGAAGAGGAGGCTTATCAGGACGATTTGAGAAATGAGCTTGAGCAAATACGCGCTTCTTTGGGAAGCTTCTGCTTTAAAAGCGAAAACAGATTTTATATGCCTCTTATTTCGGACGATATTGAAGCGGCAAGCTTTGATTTTGAAACAACAATAAGCGGTTCGTTTGCTCAGGGGGATGTAAACTTTACAGTTGACGGCAAGGGTATTTTGGAAATAAAAGCTTATGTAAACGACAGGCGTTTGAGGACGGCGGTCCACGAAGCGACAGGCGAAAAAACGATCGTACATTTTTATTTCCTTACGGATGAGCTTCCGAAAGGACAAAACAATGTTTATGTGACAATAAGGGCGGTGGACGGCATAATGTCAATAGACAGCGGCAGACTTACCGCAGTTCTCGTTTGCAGGGGGACCGCGGGCAAAACCTTAATAAGCAATCTGTAAAAGCGGGATAACAAGGCGAGCAGTTTTTGGCAATACGTTCCGCACGCGGAACGTTGTCAAACGCTGCTGCTCGACTCGTGCGATACTTCTATATCACACGCTCCTTAGTGGCGGAACCTGTTCAATTTACCGCTCAAAGAATGTCTTTGAGCGGTAATGAGACGGGCTTTAATATTTTTCCTCGAAATACCTGCACTTTGACGAGGGATTTAACGACGAGCAGGCGCGCGAAAGGTCTTCGAGCGCGCAAAATCCGTCTTTTTGCCAGCGGCAGTTTTCTCCACAAGTTATAAAATTCATTTCGCACCTCTTTTCGTAGGTGTATAATATGAATTTTACACGCGCTTTATTCGGCGGATTATTGACAAATATTTCATTTAGATGTATAATATTTGTGTAATACTGTTTTTGGGGGACATTATGAAAAAAATTGCCGTAAGAATTTTAAACTTCTTGCTGATAAGTACGGCGGTAAATTATCCCGTTATTTTATCCGGGCTTCCGATCGCGCCGAAGATTGCGGCCGCGCTTTTGCTCGGAACATATTTCTTCGTGTTTAACATCATGCCGACCTTTGAAAAATATCCGAGCTTAAGGCTGAGAGCTTTGGGCGACGGAGCGGAGCTTATACTGTTTTTCTTTATGACCTGTATTGTATCTGTCCCGTTTGTGGTGGTGAGCATAGCAGAGCTTGTGAATGGCGAGGATGATTATGGGAAATATATTGTTCAGCTTTTTGTATTGGTAATTGCGGAAGCGATCATTTTCTGGAACGGTATCATACGCGTTTATCTTACCTCTGTTCAGCTTGGGATAAAGCTGAGGGTCTTGGGGATAGTTTTCGGAATGATACTGCCGGTAAATCTCGTTATGCTTATGATAATTTACATTACCGCACACGGGGAGTGTAAATTTGAGTGCGAAAAAATAAGGCTTAACGAAAGCCGCAAAAGCGACAGGATATGCGAAACAAAATATCCTATCCTTCTGGTTCACGGAGTTTTTTTCCGCGACAGCAGGCTGCTTAATTATTGGGGGAGGGTTCCGGCGGAGCTTGAAAAAAACGGCGCTGTGGTTTACTATGGAGAACAGCAGAGCGCGCTTTCCGTTGAGGACAGCTCAAAGGAGCTTGCGAACAGGATAAAGGAGATCGCCTCGAAAACAGGCTGCGGAAAGCTGAACATAATTGCCCATTCAAAGGGCGGGCTTGATTCGCGCTATGCTATCTCGAAGCTCGGCTGTGACAAATACGTGGCGTCGCTTACTACCGTAAACACACCCCACAAAGGCTGTATCTTCGCGGAGTATCTTCTTAAAACCTCGCCCGAAAAGCTCAAGAAATTTATAGAATCCGCCTACAACGGCACGTTTCGGGCTTTAGGCGACAGATCTCCGGATTTTATGTCGGCGGTAAAGAACCTTACGGCGGGATTTTGTGAGGAGTTCAACAAGGAGGTCATTGACAGTCCGGAGGTCATGTATCAGTCGATCGGATCAAAGGCAAAAAACAGGAGGAGCGGACGCTTTCCTCTTAACGTAAGCTATCCGGTAGTAAAAAAATACGACGGCGACAACGACGGGCTTGTGGCTCTTGAGGCGACAGAATGGGGAGAAAAATGGATACGGCTTTATCCGACAGGGCATAGGGGGATCACTCATGCGGACGTGATAGACCTTAACCGCAAGAATATTAAGGGCTTTGACGTAAGGGAATTTTATGTTCAGCTTGTGGCGGATCTAAAAAAACGGGGCTTGTAACAGGCTGTTGATAACTTCCGAAACAACGTTGTATTATCGCAAAATAATTCGCCAAAACATCGTTGTACCGAAGAACGAATTTCAAAAAGCGCGAAATTTTTCGCGGAAAATTTCGTGCGGTTCTCACTTGACGGCTAAACGGAGCGCAGAGAAGTGTATCGCCAAGTGATGAATTTTGAAATTCTATTTAGAGAGGTAATTATGACTGAAAAAACAATTGTTATGAACAGCGCGGAACAAATAAGCGCGGTTTTCGGAGATTTTGACAAAAACATAAATCTTATCCAAAAGGCGTTTTCCGTCACGATCTTTTCGCGCGGAGACGAGGTAAAGATCGCGGGAGAAAACGAGACAACGGTCGGGAGAGCCGAAAAGGCGGTAAGAACTCTGTGCGGCTATTTCGAGCGCGGAGAAGCCATTGAAGAACAGCAGGTCAGGTATGCGATAGCGATGGTAAATGAAGGCGCGGAGGACGAGATCGCGGCTGTTTCGGGGGACTGTGTCTGCGTTTCATACGCGGGAAAGCCGATAAAGCCGAAGACCGTCGGGCAGAAGAAATACTGCGATATGATACGTAAAAACACAATTACATTCGGCGTGGGTCCCGCGGGAACGGGAAAGACCTATCTCGCGGTAGCCCTTGCGGTAAGCGCTCTGAAGCAAAAGCAGGTCCAGAGGATAATCCTTACCCGACCCGCGGTCGAAGCGGGAGAAAAGCTTGGATTTCTTCCGGGTGATTTGCAGAACAAGGTCGATCCGTATTTAAGACCGCTTTATGACGGGCTTTTCGAGATGCTGGGACAGGAGAGCTTCGCGAAGCTTCACGAGCGCGGAGTAATTGAGGTCGCGCCGCTTGCGTATATGCGCGGAAGAACGCTCGACGACAGCTTTATTATTCTCGACGAAGCTCAGAACACAACGCGCGAGCAGATGAAGATGTTTTTAACGCGTCTCGGATTCAACTCCAAAATGGTAATAACGGGAGACGTTACTCAAATCGACCTGCCCGAAGCGAAAAAGTCGGGACTTGTAGAGGCGCTGAAGATACTGAAAAATGTGGAGGACATCGGGCAGAATTTATTTACCGAAAAGGACGTTGTGCGCCACAGACTGGTTCAGGATATCGTAAAAGCGTATGACGAATATCACAGCAATCCGAAAACGGAGCGCAGAACATGGAGAAGCTGACCGCTCTTTGTATGTTATGGGCGTTTGGCTTCGGAACAAAAGAGGACTACTGCGCGGAGCTGGACGAGCTGTTTCTTGAAAATCCCGAGGACGATTTTCTTCTTGAATTGGAAAATTGCACGGGCGACGCGGCGGCTTCGCTGGCGAGGCTGTCTGCGTTAATGAGCGGGGGATTTGACGTTGATACTTTCGGCAGGGAGCTGTTTTTTCAGCTGGAGAAATTCTGCGACAGTGGCTCTGTTTCGATGAAGGAATTCGGCAGGCGTGGTTATAATCTGTGGTGTGAATTGCCGTGGGGATTCAATTTGGATGAACCGTTTTATACGCTGTGCTGGGCTGACGATTCTTATTATGTGGACAGCGAGCAGCGCCGATACTATCAAAAAGCGTTTGACTACTATAAGGAGAAGCTATGAAGATTTACATCGATTTCAGCGATGAGCAGGACAAGATAACGCTTGATTTTTCCGCGGAGGAGCTTATCGAAGCCTGCGCGCGTGAGGCTCTTGGTGAAGAAGAGATCGAAGACGACGCGGAGATATCGGTCACGTTTGTTGATAACGAAAAGATACGCGAGCTGAACAAAATCCACCGCAATATCGACCGCGAAACGGATGTGCTTTCGTTTCCGCTGGGCGATGAAAACGGGTTTGAGGTGAACTGCGATAACGATGCCATACTGCTCGGGGATATTGTTGTTTCACTCGAAAAAGCCGTTTCGCAGAGCGAGGAATACGGGCATTCGCTAAAGCGCGAGGCGGCGTTTCTGATAACGCATTCGCTGTTCCATCTGCTCGGATACGATCACGAAGCTCCCGACGAAGAAAAGGAAATGTTTGAAAAACAGGAGAGAGTTCTCCAAAAGTTAGGTATAACAAGATGAGTTTTTTCAGGAGCTTTTATTATGCCGCGCGCGGAATTTTTGAAGCCGCCAAGGGCAGAAATTTCAGGGTAATGCTTTGTATCGGCGCGCTGGCGGTTTTCTTTGCGGCGAGGTTTTATGCGCTGTCCGCGGCGGAATGGGCGGTTTTGCTTCTGACCTGCGGCGCGGTTTTGAGCGCCGAAGCGGTAAACACAGGTCTCGAGCGGCTTTCGGACAAGGTCTGCGGCGAGCAGGACGAGCTTATCCGAAAATGCAAGGACTGCGCGGCGGGCGGTTCGCTTATTATTTCGGTTTTCGCGGCGGCGGTCGGGGTGGCATTGTTTTGGAGAGAGGACGTGTTTTCTGAAATCATCGGTTTTTTCTCCGTACCGCTGAATGCCGTAATTTTCGCGGCGATACTCGCGCTTATGTTTTTATTTGTATTATTTCCGAGAAGTAAGAAAAAGTAAACCCTTTGGTTTTGTACCAAAGGGTAAGCTTGTAGAAAAAGTTCAGAACTACATAATAGAGCATTGCGAAATTTCAAAATG
>JAFLUE010000034.1 GCA_022508945.1 Oscillospiraceae bacterium | reverse complement strand
TCGATATGGCAACGCTTATTTTGCCAAGACCTCAGAAATATACGGTTTCGGCTTTTCATTTTATTCCGCAGGACACGCAAAGTATATCCGAAAAGGATAACCGCACTGTTCCCGCAACGTTAAACGACGGATCGTATATATCGTCAATGCTGCAAGAACTGAAAAACGATATAAATAATAACACCGTGAATGAATCCGATGCGCTTATGAGAATGGGAATGCTGTTACATACGTTCGCGGACACCTATGCTCATCAGCTTTTCACGGGCTATGCCGACACGGTAAATTCGGTTGAACTTATAAGCGCTACCGACAATATAACTGGAGAAGACGCAACTCAGAAATATCATTTCTGGATCGAAGAGTGGCTGACGAAGTTAGAGGAGATATTTAAGATCACGCCTCTGACTATCGGTCACATGGCAATAGCTCATGTTCCCGATTTGTCGCATCTAAGCTTTGAGATGGAATATAAGCGCGCCGATGGGACCATACACCGCCACAGCAGAAGCAACACATCAACATTTATCGCCGCTTGTCAGCAGTTATATAACTATATGCGTGATATCCTCGGAGATGATGTTCCCGCAGATATGGAGTGGGAGGAGCTTGCCGAAAAGCTGGCGGACGGATTTCTCATAGACGCCTCGGAGGAGTTGAAAAAAGGTGAGGCAGACGCTGTGAAAGTTCTTACGCCACATTGGAAAAACATTTTCTCTGACTACAATTACTCATATAGCAGCGAGGAAATAAAACACTCATTTGTTCTGGCTGAATCGAACGATTCATGTACAGTTACTATTGAAGACGAAGAGCTGGAACTGTTCGGCAAGGATTACAGCGACGACTTCTACAAATTCAACTATTACGCGGATAAGCATTTGATCTATCTGTACGGCGAACACCCCAGAAACCGGCTGTCCGAATCCGAAACAGAAGAAAACAAGATTACCGTTTGAACGGAAAATCACCTATCGTTGTTCAAACTATCACAGTTAGGATTATGGTAGGTGATATTGTTAAATCATGCAGACAATTCTTGATAATTTACTGAACATCTGTCGTAATCTGAACCCCTAAAGTTCAGACAACGGCAGGTGTTTTGTTATAGTTACTTTTACAATGCGGTTTTGCGGTTGATCTATTCGGATTTCAAAATAGACAGCAAAATCAAAACATCTTAAAATTGGAAACAAAAAAACGAAAAATGACCGAATCTGAACCCCCTATGTCCGATTTGAAAATTGTGAAAACTGCATAACATTAAGGAATATAATATAATTGTCTATTTTTAGTATGTCACAATTGAAATTAGACAGTAGCACATTCACGCAGTTCCAGTTTGTGGTATTGACAAATCTTGAAAAAGTGCTATAAAATTATGAAGAAAGACAGCTTGTCGAAAAAATCTTTTTTGTAAAGGTTAGACAGCAGGCAACCCCTGCACCCAGTACGTCCCGCACGTTGATGCGGGACGATTAGGGCTTACTCAAGTATTACAAAATTTTTTGTAAAGTTTATACATTTTTAAAGCCACATTTTTAGTGCAGATTGTATAAAAATGTGGCTTTTTCTTTTATACAATAACTAACTGCAAATTACAAAGCAACCTACGTTTTTCGTTTGAAACTGAACAAAAATAACTTTATTATATAATTTTTGACTATTGACAAACGGTACAAGATATGGTAAAATTAGCTAAGATATATGTAAAATTTCCAACATTAGAATGGGTATTTTACTTTTGCTATTTATAACGCGCCTCAGGGAAATTTCCCAAATATATAAGGCATAGGAGAATTTGTTATGAGAAGTTTCACAACATTGGATTTGCAGTACGCGCACCGCTTCTACGGTTTCAAAGGCGAGGCTCAATATCTGCACGGACACACCGGGATTTTGACTATCGAGGTTGAGGATACCGTGGAGCCGGGAGTCAATATGGTTTTCCCCTGCAACGAAATCAAAAAGACAGCATGGGAGGTTCTTCAGAACTTCGATCATGCTCTGGTTCTGCGAGAGGATGACCCGTTGCTGCCTGCTATTTTGAAAGTTTACGAGGAACAGGGAATCAAGAACGGCACACCCGCCAACAAGCAGAAGGGCATTGCTTTTAAGACAGAACTTGCCACTGCGTATCCTGAGTGCCGTTTGGTGGTTACTAAGGAGACAATGACCGTAGAGGGTATGATAAAAATAGTCTACGATCTGCTCAAGGATAAGCTGAATATCGTAAAGCTTACCTTCACCAGCGGAGTAAACGGAGCCACCCAAGAATACGAGCCGAAAAAAAGCATTGATCGCTGCCCGCTGTGCGGAGTTGCTCTGAACGAGAATGGCGTTTGCGAAAAGTGCGGTTATAAGAAATAACAGAAATTCACCCATTAGATTCGCGATTATGTCGAAAAATCTTTTTTGTAAAGGTTAGATAAAAAGGATCCCCTTGCTTTGCAAGGGGATCCTTTTTGGTTTTATTTAAATTTGAAATTCGCAAACCGCGCACCGCAGCTACGCTGCGCTGCACTAACCAAGCAGCGCTTCACACTTCGCTTCGTGTTCAGACACTGCTTGTTTTTGCGAATTGCGTGCGTGTTTATAATGTTGCTCTTGTCGAAAAACTTTTTTAAGATTAACAAAATGAAAACGCTCTCCGCTAAACGGTGAAGAGCGTTTTTGCCGTATTTGAAAGTCCTGTCGGAAGCTTGGTTATCAATAAATGCTTCGGATATTGTTTTTACAATTATGTTGTTTGCAGAAATAAGAATTTAGATTATTTCGCTTTCATCTGCGTTAATGCAGGAAGTTTCCATTATCGCTTTCTGAAGCATTTGACGAAATTAACTATAGCCGCAGTTACCATAAGTACAATGGATATTCCAATCAGCAATAATTGTTCGACGGGAGCAGAAAACACAGACGTTTCCGAAGTTATAAGGAAACCAAATCCAAATATCGAACATAACGCGGAAATCGTACAGAATATTCCCGCAAGCCGGTGAATTAACTTACTTTTTCGGATGCTTGCCGAAACCTCATCGCGTTCCTCCTTTACAGCGGGAATATCCTCGTCGCTTTCATAATCGTTATGTATCATGTAATCCGCGGAAACGTCAAAAATCTCACATATTTCCAAAAGCATTTTTATATCCGGAGCGGTATCTCCGACCTCCCGCCGAGCCGCGGCTTGTCTTGATACCCAAGCATTTCGGCAAGATTTTCTTGGGTGTACCCATGTGATTTCCTCAGACTCACTAACTTTTCACCAAATCTCATACCCGATCATTTCCTTTCCGTGATGTTGTAAAAATAATACCACAGCGCGCTGTTAATGTCTACCACAGACGTGTAACATTTGTGCAGCTTAATGTAACATTGGCGGAACAATTGCATGGCATTTCCTTAAAATAAATGTGCAAACCAACCAATTTCCGTGCTTTTTGTGCAAATTGTATATTGCAATTTCAGGTAAAAAGTGCTAAAATATACTAAATAACGAGTACATTTTTTGACAAAAGATAAATTTTAGATCGTCAAAGGTTCTTGTTATGTCTCTTTGTTTTACATGGAGGTAAAAAGTTAAAGGCATTGAGGGGAACAATGCGCCGAAAAATTTTTGCTTTCGGTTTTGTGGTTTCTCATGGGGAAAGGATCAAATCACATGAAAAATAAGAAGATAATTGTGGCTGCCGCTTTGGCGCTGACGGTCACGAGTCCATTCATCGCGAAAAGTTTAAGTTCCTACGTTGTAAACGTACCAAACGAAACAGGGCAGGTAAACGTCTTTGTCTCTCCTGCTCTTGAGATGATGAGAGATGTTGAGTTTACAGCGGAGCTGACGGGGAACAACGCGCATACCTTTACGCTTAAAAGCGGCGAAAACAGCGGCGAGACCTCATTTACGAATCTCGCGCAGGGTGAGTATACCCTGAAGGTCTCCGCGGACGGATTCGCGGACTATGTGCAGACCGTAAATGTTGACAGTCAGACCGTCTCGGTAAAGCTTATGACGGGTTTTGCGGAGGGCATCAACTATCAGGACGGCGCCCATCCGGGAACGCTCCTCATCGGTGATGTCAACAACGACGGCAAGATCGACGATGTTGACAGGAAAATGCTCGCAAACGCGGTTGACATCGGTATAGCAAGCGGTATTGCCGACTTAAACGGCGACGGAAATGTCGATCTCGTGGACTTGGAATATCTCGCCAAGGGGTATAATGTCACTCAAAATACACAGGCGGTCCCCGAAACGCTTATATCTCCGGCTGTTATCAAGCCCTTGCTGGGCGACGGTACGGGCATAATAACGGGCGACATTAACAGTCTTTTCAGCAGGAACGGCGGTGTTGCTGTCTCGCATAAGAGCGGCACGATCTCTGCCGATACTCCCGTAAAGCTTCAATTTGACATAAACGGCAGCGAAAAGGCTTCATACGCCGATGGCATAGTTATCGGCATTTCAGAGGATAACCCCGTAAAAAACGCGGAAGTTGATATCGACTATATCGACGGGGACGGCAATGAATATACACAAATTGCCCTTATCGAGGGCGGCGGAAATGTTCATCATCTGCTGGACAAAGAGGATGTATTGGTAGATGTTGACAGCCGCGGCAATATACATATAAATTTAGGCTCGCAGATAGCCGTTAAAAAGGTGACATTCGTTATCTCGGGAATGGTAAAAAACAGCAGTCTTGCCGAGATATCATATGTTGAGTTCGTAAACGGCATGGAGAACAAGATCCCCGAGCCCGACGCGGATATCCCCGAGGGGCTGACGGCAGCAGCGGGCAGCAAGTCCTTTGTGCTTAACTGGACAAGCTGTGTTAATGTTACCGGATATGAAGTCGCAATATCGCGCGGCGGAGTTACCGAAACAAAGCGCGTAACGGGAAGCTCGCTTGCTGTCAGCGAATTCGGCGGCAAAGAGCTTGAGAACGGCAACGCGTACACCGTTAAGGTGCAGTCGGTAAACGGCGCGTGGAAAAGCGGCTGGTCCGACTCGATAACCGTTGTTCCCAAAGCCTCGTCTAAGCCGAAAAAACCTGACAATGTGAACGCGGTCGGCGGCTACAAGAGCGTTGACGTATCGTGGAAAAAGGCTGAGGACGCGGAATGGTACAATGTCTACTATAAACTCTCGACCGAAAGCACTTATTCAAAGATCGCCAATATCAAGGGTCTGAATTTCACTGTTTCCGACCTTGAGAATGAGGCGGAGTACAATATTTATGTGACCGCGGAGAACGAGTTCGGCGAAAGCTCTCCTTCGCTCACGGCTACGGCGAAAACCACGAGCGTCGATCCGCCGGCTATGCCAAAGTTCCACCTTATCAATACGGGCGAAAACGGAGAAAAGGGCGATCATATCATCTCGGCGTGGTACAATTTCGGCACGTCTGTAGTCGGCAGCAAATATGACAACAGTGGCGAAAAGACCGCTTGGGCGGTTGTTGATAAAGATCCCGAATCATACTACTTATATAATACCTGGGACGGCGGCGGCTATAACGCGCTCGGAAATCACGGGCTGTTCTTCGAGTTTGACGAGGAATACACTATCCAAAGCTTCGCACTGCACGAGGCTATTCCCCTGAGTACGGCTTTGTATTATGTAAAGGTAAACTGCTGGGACGCGGACGGCAATATCACTGCTTCGGGAAGCGTTTCCATAAGCAGAAAGTCCGACGATAAGGGGCGCACTTACTATCTTGTAAAGCTCCCGCAAAAAACGCAGGTAAAGCGCATACAGTTTGGTCTTGCGAGATATGTCGCAAGCGGCAACATCAATGTTTCCGAGGTTTATTTCTACCATTACGACCCCATTGCCGATGATATCGAGGCGCTGTACGCGGATGACCTGCACCTTGTGCTTAAGTCCACTGTAACACAGGCGGACATTGACGCGCTCAGAAAACGCATAAACACCCCCGATGAGGTAAGCGGAGAGTTAAATCCCGACAGAGAGGTCCTCGAAAGGGAACTGAAAAATGCGGAGGATATCCTGAACGCCAAAAACCTTGGCGAACCCGTATATATCCACAACACCATAACTACCTCCGATATAAACCGCGGCTTTGGCGGACTGAACGCATGGCAGCCTCTCGGCGTTACGGCAGCGGCGGGCGACACTGTTACTGTATATGTCGGTCACAACACAAAGGCAACGGGGGCTGCTACTAATCTTCAGCTTGTCGCTTCTCAGTATCATGCTGAGTCGGGTGCGTTCGTAAAGGTAGTTGGAACGCTGAAGGTAGGAGCAAACGTTATCACTGTTCCTAAAATATGGACGATAGACAAGGAGTCGGGCGGCGCTCTGTACATTCAATATACGGGCAGCAACGCGAACGATATATATGCGGTTCGCGTAAGCGGCGGCGTTAAAGTGCCGATACTCGATCTGTACGGCGCTCGTACCGAGGCGGAGAAGCTTGAGAAAGCCGAAGCCTATATAACAGAGCTTGAAGAATATGTGGCAAATTTGGAAAAGCTTCACGCCGAACACCACGCGGCTTCAGGCAATATAAACGTCAACAAGTACGAATACGAGGATCAAAACTGCATTCTCGGCGCTTCGGATATACTTCTCGACGATATGCTTCTGTCGCTCCCCGCACAGCAGATACTTGCCGGAGCGGGTTCGGGAAGCGCTTCTGAGAGAGCAAAGCGTGTTGTCTCCTCTATGAACGCTATGGAGGATATGCTCGAGCTGTTCTATCAGCACAAGGGACTTAACAGGAACGCGGCAAACGAGATCGACCGATTCCCGAAAATGCACCTCAATATCCGCTATCAGAGAATGTTCGGAAAAGCGTTTATGTATGCGTCAGGAAACCATATCGGCATCGAATGGAACGAAACAAAGGGTATGCTTGGCTCTGTGCCTGTAGTTTCAGACGATGGCGGAAAATATATCAGCGGAAATTACTTCGGCTGGGGTATCGCCCACGAGATAGGACACTGTATCAACCAGAGCGTTTACGCAGTTGCGGAGATCACAAACAACTATTTCTCGCAGCTCGCTCAGGCAAAGGACACGAACGACAGCGTAAGATTCAAATACGACAACATTTACAGCAAGGTAACATCGGGCGCGACAGGTCAGGATTCCAATGTATTTACGCAGCTCGGTATGTACTGGCAGCTCCACCTGGCATATGACCCCGATTACAATTACAAGACCTATGATGATCACGGTAAGCAGCTTGAAAGCCTTTTCTTCGCGAGAGTTGACAGCTACGCCCGCACACCTTCATTAGCGCCCGCTCCAAAGGGAGTTGCGCTTACGCTCAGCGGCGGCACCGACCAGTGTCTTATGAGGCTGGCTTGTGCGGCTGCGGAAAGAGACCTGCTCGAGTTCTTCGAGCGCTGGGGCAAAATTCCCGACAGCGCCACTGTTCAGTATGCGAGTCAGTTCCCGAAAGAAAAAAGAGCTATCTACTACACCGACGATGACTCTCATGTATACCGAATTGAAAATCCCAATGGCGGTTATCTCGGAACAAACGGCGATAAGAAAGCGGTAAGCTCCGCGACATCAGCGGCGGTCGCTCCGAACAGTGCTTATCAGATCAATTTCAAGCTCGCTTTTGAGAATATCCCCGAGGACGAGATCTTAGGTTATGAGATAATTCGTCTGACCACCTCGGGCGGCAATGTAATCAGAGAAGTCGTTGGCTTCACAACGAGCGGAAGCTTTACCGACAATGCCGCGGGGCTTAATAACAGGGTTGTTTCCTATGAGGTAGTTTTGGTGGATAAGTATCTTTACCGCTCCGCTCCTCTGGCACTCGAGCCGATAAAGATACATGACGACGGCAGTCTTAACAAGAAGTGGTGGACCGTTACCTCTTCGGGCATTACCGCGGTAAACTCTTCCGAGGCGAATGCAGCCGACGACAATGATCCCTGCGCTCCAAAGGCGAAGGATCCCGTTCTCCTTGCGGCTGACGGCGATGATAGCACCGAGTATATCGGAACGATATCCGCAAATGCCGAGATAGTGTTCGAGTTCAACAAGCTCGAAACGATCTCCGGATTTAAGTACACCGCGGGAAGCGGCGCTCCGATAAGCGGCTACAAGCTTATGGCACGTGCAAACGGCACATGGCAGGAGGTCGCAGGCGGCACTCTCGGCGGCAGCAAGACCGTTTATTTTGAAAACGCGGACAGGAAGTATGTCAGCACCTATGTTGCTGACGCGGTGAAGCTTGTCATATCCTCAACGCCCGGTCAGAATATTTCCGTTGCTGAATTTGACGTTCTTGGCGTGACGGGCGACAATGTTGACTTTAGGAAAACAGACGGCGGCACTGCCGCGATAGGCATACTCGCCGATGAATTCAAGTTCGGAAACGGCGAGAACGATGTTATCCCCGCGGGGTCGATAGTATTTACGGGCAGCTATAAGGGCAGTCCCGCGTACAACGTGGTAATGCTGTTCGATGAAAACGGCAATATAGTCGGCGGTGTCACCTCCGACGGTCAGCTCAAGGCACAACAGATAATCCTCGCGGATGACCCGGCAGACGGGCTTATACAGAACGTCTCCGACGGTACCTGGATATACTGGATAGAACCCGATAATGCGCTCAACAGCATTACGAAGGTTCGCGCGGAGCTTTACCGCGTAAATAACGCACTTACCAACGAGGGCGAAAGACTTGTCAGCGATACAATATTTGTCGATATCCCCGATGACCTTCCCGAAATTACACTCGGAAACGGCTTTTGACAGCCGACAACGGATCGAATTACGGAAAGGAACACAGTGAATCATGACAAAATGTAAACATAGAGTTTTTGTGCTTATCGCCTTTATCACGGCGCTTATGTTCTGCTTTGCGCCGCTTGTGGCTTTGGCGGCTGACGCTTCAACGGTCGAGCTTAAAGCAAGCGGCAGCGAGGCGCTGCTTATAATGGATTTCCCGCAGGCTGCCGCGGAGGAGATAGCTTCAATGCAGATATCCCTGAACATTTCGGCAACTTCGGGAGCAAATGTCGAGTTTATTTTCGACAGCGCTCTTTCCGAAAAGATAGCCGAAGCCCGCTATCACAGCGACACAGGCATACTCAACATCTATCTTGCCGGAACAGAGGCGTTGTTTCCCAAAAGCTCGCCGCTTACGGTCGGCAAGGTAAAGCTGAGCGGCAGCAGCGCTTCGGCTACGGTAAGAGTTGTTGAAAACTCGATAAAATTCGTAAGAGGCGGCGAGCTTGTATCTCCCTCCGATGTCAAATATCCTCAGTCTGTAACGATATCGGCAAACGGCGAGGCTTCAACTCCCCCGCCCTCTGCTCCTTCGTCAAGCAACACTCCTTCGTCAAGCAGCACCCCTTCGTCAAGCAGTACCCCTTCGTCAAGCAGTACTACGTCATCAAGCAACACTCCGTCATCAAGCAACACTCCGTCATCAAGCAATAGTTCTTCATCATCAAATAGCAGTTCATCAAGCAATAGTTATCCATCATCAAGCAGCACTCCATCATCAACGGGAGGCGCTCCCGAACAGAGCAAGCCAAATGTTCCAAATGAACCAAATAACGCGGGGTCTGTGGACACGTCTTCCCTTTTGTCGGCACTGTCAAGAGCCGAAAGCTACAAGCGAAGCGACTACACCGAAAGCAGCTACAACGCGCTTGTCGAAGCAATAAACGCGGCTCGGGCAGTACTCTCAAACGATTACGCGTCGCAGGATGATATTGACGAGGCGCTGCTGGAGCTTGAGAACTCAATGGCGATGTTAATATTGAAGAGCGATGCACCGCCTGAAAACGACCACAACTCAGACAGCGGCGATAGTTCAAACCACGGCAGTAACGGTAACAACAGCACAAGCAACAGCAATGCACCCTCAAACAGTGCTGCAAGCGCTGAAGATGAATCCAACGGGAATAATGCGGTCATATGGATCATTATTGCCGTAATGGCTGTGCTTCTTGCGGCGTTTGTCACAATTCTGATTATCCTAAAGCGCAAAAACAGGAAATAATATCTGCGGGTCGGAGCTTTTCCGACCCGTAATTGTTTACAGTGCCGATGTAATTTAACGATAGCTGATATATCTCAACGCGTTTTGTTGTTATCGTGCGGAGCTTACGAAATATTGATCGGAGGTTTAAAAAAATCCCGCGTTTTATTTGGCTGCGCTGTCTTTTGTTATCACAATATTCTCCCAAATTAATATAATACTATATAACTTCGGGATCATTATTGTTCCCGAGTTAAAAATTCAAAGGAGAATATTATGAACAGACAGTTTTTTAATAACAATAACAGCTTCCGCCGCAACAACGGCGGCTCTAACGGCAATCCCAATGATAATAACAAAGGGAATTGCGACGATGACAGCAGCAACATCTGCATACATTGCCCCGCGGGTCCTCAGGGTCCCCAGGGTGAGCGCGGACCGATAGGACCTATGGGACCTCGCGGTTTTGAAGGCGCTCAGGGCGAAACAGGTGCTACAGGACCACGTGGTCCCCGCGGCGAGACCGGAGCGACCGGACCCGTAGGCGCCACAGGACCGCAAGGCCCTCAGGGAGAACAGGGAGAAATCGGACCGCAGGGTCCTGTTGGACCTCAGGGAGAAACAGGCGCTATAGGTCCTCAGGGTCCCGTAGGTCCCGCAGGCCCCCAGGGCGCGGCAGGAGCCACAGGCGCTACGGGAGCAATCGGTCCTCAGGGACCGCAGGGCGAGACCGGACCTCAGGGTCCCGTAGGTCCCGCGGGTCCTCAAGGCGCGGCAGGCGAAACAGGCGCAACAGGTCCCGCCGGACCGCAAGGTCCTCAAGGTCCGCAGGGCGAACCGGGACCACAAGGTCCCATGGGTCCCGCAGGCCCTCAGGGAGCCACAGGCGCTACGGGGGCTATCGGTCCTCAGGGACCGCAGGGCGAGACCGGGCCTCAGGGTGAAATCGGACCTCAGGGTCCCGTAGGCCCCGCAGGTCCTCAGGGCGCGGCAGGCGAAACAGGCGCGACAGGTCCCCAGGGTCCACAGGGTCCCCGCGGCGAGATAGGTCCGCAAGGCCCCGTAGGACCCGCAGGACCGCAGGGACCGCAGGGAGAACCGGGTCCTCAGGGCGAGATCGGCCCTCAGGGTCCCGCAGGTCCTCAGGGACCTCGCGGTGAGACGGGCGCTACCGGAGCTACGGGAGCCACAGGTGCTACAGGAGCAACGGGGGCTACAGGCGCTACGGGCGCGACAGGACCTCAAGGTCCCGCAGGTCCTCAGGGCGAGCCGGGCAATGCGCTGGCTTTCGCGGATTTTTATGCGCTGATCTCCTCCAATTCCACAATAACCGTAGCTCCCGGCGCGGATGTTAGCTTCCCTCTGGACGGCGCGACAAGCGGCACAAATATCACGCGTATCTCCGCAACAAGCTTTAACCTCGCGGAAATCGGCACGTATCTGGTAATGTTCCAGGCAAGCATAAACGAATCGGGTCAGCTTGTGGTAACGCTGAACGGCACAGAGCTTGCTTACACCGTTGTAGGCAGAGCTACAGGCACCTCACAGATCGTGGGTATGACTCTGGTAAAAACGACCTCTGAGAACTCCGTACTTACTGTCCGCAATCCCGCGGGCAACTCCGAGTCGCTCACCCTGACCGACCAGTCCGGCGGCGAAAGCCCCGTATCCGCGCATCTTGTAATCATTCAGTTCGCGTGATCTGACATACAGGAATAATAATTCGAGGCGGAAAGCCATGGCTTTCCGCCTTTTACATATCATATCTTCGTAAGATACTTCTTATCCACAGCCCCCGTAATATCGCCCGTTGTATTTGTTGAAACGACGATTCGCCCGCCGCTGATCCCGCGAATGTAAAGATCGGAGGAATAGACCCAGCTCGCGAACTTATCCGTACTGCCGTAAACAGGCGCATCGGTATCCATTTTTACCTTGTCGCCGATTTTAAGCTCCGCGTTCTTTTTCGGTGCGGGCGGGTTTTCTTCGGTTATGATACCGCTGTAGCCTTCTCTTTCGGCACGTGAAAGAAATTCCTCCGCAATGGCTTTTGACGGTATTTTGTTTATGGTCACAGTGTATAAGCTTTCAGACGGAAAAACATTCTTGCCCTCGGCTTTGATCTTAGCAGGCAGATCCTCGTACATATAGTCACAGTCACACTTTCCTTTTACTCCCGAAACGCTTCCGATCACTTGTATATCATAATCCGCGTCACCCGCAACGCCGAATTGCCACATAGCATAGTCTTTTATCCCAAAAGTGCTGTTGAGCCTGCTTTCCGCGATATACCCCGCGATCCAGAGCGGATATTCTGCGATTATTTCCTTGTTGAAATAAACATTGTATGCATTTGCGTATGTATACAGGATAGGCTGATAATTGGCTCTTGCGATACGCTCCATAAAGCCGACGGCAATATCCGTACAAACATCCTTGCCGAGCTTGAACACGCTGTTTTCCTCGATATCAAACGCAATAGGCATAGTCAGTTTTCCGTCAAAGCCGTTTTCCCTGATCGTACTGAGAACAAGGTCGGCTTCCGCTATTGCCTCGTCTGCATTCCTTGCGGTTGAGTAATGATATACTCCAACATCAAGCCCCGCCGCCAATGCCGCGTTAATATTCCCGATCGCTTTTGAGTCAACGCTCTTTCCGACGCTTATCCTTATCATAACGAATGATATCGGAAGCTCCTTAATTTTGCCTGTCTTAACGGCATTGAAATCAATATCTCCCTGCCAAGCCGAAACGTCTATCCCCGCAAATTCAGTCGTCATTTTCATCATCTTCCCTCCCCGCATTCGCCGCGTCCGTAAGTCCCTCGCCGAGTATGTACCCCACAACCGCCGCGCCGCTCAGGATCGAACCGCTTATCTTGTCGGCGGTATCACGAGAACCGCCGAATATCACGACAAGACCCGCGGCGAAGCCCGCAACTGCTGCCCACAGCTTGCGGCTCGTAAGCTTTCTTTTCCAGTCAGTTTTCATTTGATCGCTCCTATTCTTCTTATTCTTTTTCAAGCTTGTCCACACGGTGTTCAAGCTGTTCTATCTGTTCTTCAACAACCGGCATACGCCGCGCAAAGTTGTTGTGTTCATTTACGCGCTTTTCGAGCTGTTCGAGACGGTACGCCGTCAGCTTCGAGCTGACAACTATACCCCCGAGGCTTCCGAATAGCGTTCCGCACAGTGAGATAAGCGATACGATTATCGTGCTGTCCATTTACTCACCCCCTAACTATGCCGCTTCACAGCGGCATATCACCGCCTGCGCTTTGATATCGCAAAGCTTGTTCTTATCCTCAGCTTCGGGATACAGCCGAAACTGACAGCCGCTATGCTCGTTTACGCCGACCGAGTCAGACGTGTCCTTTTTTTGGTATGGACCGTTGCTCCAAGCGTCGATAATTGCGCTGTCGAAACAGGCGGTCATATAGTTTTCTTTGTTCATATCAGCCTCCTTTACAGATTGATCGGAAAATATGCTCGTTACTGTTTTTATCATTTTTATCCTCCTTAAGATCATTCAGGGTTTTTCCTGCCCTTCGCATAGAATGATATTATCATATTGACTGCATTTTACTGCAATTTTCCGCGGATACGGAGCATTTCGGAGATCAGGTCGGCGTTTTCCGCGGCAGGAACTTTAAGCACATAAACAAACGCGCCCGATTCAGGGCGCGTTTGTTTATAGAAAAACCCAAAAACGTTGTTTTGACGGATTAATTTAAAAAAATTCCAAATTCATCATTTGGCTGCATTATGCTTCGCAAAACGCTCAGCGGAGCTGCCGTCAAATGAGAACCGATTAAGATTTTTTCTTGTGTAAAAATTTTAAGCTTTTTGAAATTCGCGATTCTCTGTTACGTTGTTTTGATGGTTTATGCACGATAAAACGCGTCCTGAATTCAGGACGCGTTTTATCGTGCATCTGTTATTTGGTATCAGTATTCAGCCGTCATGATATATTCCATATCCGACTTTGCCGCGATACCCGGGTCATTGGCGCTGAAACGAACATCAATGCCCGCTTCCCTTGCCGTAAGCGCGAAATGACATAGGGCGATGCCCATATCTATCTTCTGCATATCTCCGACATTTTCGCTGATAAAGCCTTTGCTGTGCTTCAGGTAAAAATGAAGCGAGTTTTTATCGAAAACAACACGCCAGGGCTGTTTGTTTACCGCGGACGGCGCAAGACGCACCGCTTCAAGCGGAGCTAAAAGCACGCCGGCTTTTTCCTTCGTAAGCGAAGCGTCAAACGAACCGTCAAAAAACAGTGCTTCAAACGGTTCTCTTTGGTTGGCTTTGACAGCCTTTCGCATCATGCTCTCGCGGACAGACATTTTTTCCGCCGTATATCCGAGCGGGCTTATACACGGCATCATTTCGTTATCGCTAAGCTCCATCGCTCGCTCAAAAGCGGAACGGTCCATTGTACCGCCTATCAGGACAGTGCCGATGCCGATAGACTGAGCATACAGAACCAGCATTTCAAATGAATATCCCACAGACTCCTCGGCGTGAGGAACACGGCTTACCTTTGCCCCCACATACAGGCTTGCTCCGCTTACGACAGGGCATTTTAATTCCTTATTTTTCGCGTCAAGAAGTCTGAACCGAACAGGGATATTATACGGATTTTCCGTCCGCTCAAAAAAATCCGACAGCTTTTTTATATCCTCTTTGCTTACTTCCCTTTTGTCAAATGTCCGAACGCTTCTTCTTGCTTTTACAAGCTCTGCGATATTCTCCATAGCCTTCTCCTTAACGATCTTCAGAAAGTCTTATCCGTTAATAAAATGTACACTTTTAACACTATATATTATACATCAGGAATTTACAGCCGATCTTTCGTGGCTCTGCGCCAGAAGAGCCTCAACGGTCTCTTTGCGCTCAAACAAAACGCAGCCTCCGCTGTGTTCCTCAACAAGTACATTATGCTCGCGCAGCGCGGTAAACAGCGGCGAACCAAGCGCCCCGCGAAGCGAGATATTTTTTACGTTGATGTCCGAATACGGCGAGAACGGACAAGGCTCTGCGCCGCCGTGGGAGTTGATATGGAAAAAGCCCCTGCCCGCCGCAAGACAGCCGCCGTAAGCCTTCTCGTCTCCCGGAAACGATATAAATACCATATCGGGATACTCCCCGCGTATCTCGGAAAGCCGATCTTTCAGATACTCGCGCTCCGCATCGCCCGGAGCAAGGCTCTTGCTTTCCTCAGTGACGGGAACAAACTCTACATAGATGACCGCCTTACAGCCGCTGCCGCGAAGTCCCTTCAGAAACTCGTCATCCGTTATCTCACGGAGATTATCGGTCGTTACGGTAATAGACGAGCCGAAAATCAGGTGATTGTTTTGGATACGCTCCATTGCCGACTTAACTTTGGAATAAACGCCGTCGCCGCGTCTGCCGTCTGTTTTACCAAGCCTTCCCTCAATGCTGAAAACAGGCAGAAGATTGCGCTTTTTGTCGAACAGTCTGATGTACTCGTCATTGAACATCGTCCCGTTCGTAAAGACAGGGAACAATATCTCCGGATAATTCCCCGCCGCTTCAATAACATCGCTCCGAAGCAGCGGTTCGCCTCCCGCAAGCAATATAAAGCTTATGCCAAGCTCCCTCGCGTCAGAGAAGATCTTTGACCAATCCTCGGAGCTAAGCTGGTCTATCGGCTCGGAATCTGTACAGGCGCGGTTCTGTCGGGAATAACACCCCGCGCAGTGCAGGTTGCAACTGCTTGTGATGCTTGCGATGAGAAACGGAGGGATATTCTCCCCTTCACCGCGAAGCTTCGCGCGCCTGCGTGATGCCTCGCGGCTCGCAAGCGCGAACCGCGCCATAAACGCGCTCTCACGCGGGTCAGCAAGAGTCGAACTGACGACTGTTTTTACTAATTTTTCAATGTTGCCGGTCAAATATTCTCCGAGGTTAAATTCTTTATTATCCATAGTCTACCTTTCCGTGAGCTTTCCAAGTACTTCATAAAGCAGCGCGTACAGCGTCTGCGCTTTTTCCGGTTCCATTCCCACACACTTCCCCACCTTCAGGGGAATATCGACTGCCATCTCCCTCAATGCCTCTCCGCTTTTTGTGAGCTTTACGATAAGATCGCGCTCGTCCTTTGCCGAACGCTGTCTTGTAATATATCCCTTTTCCTCCAACCGCTTTAAAAGCGGCGTAAGCGTTCCGGAATCCAGATACAGATACTTTCCGACTTCCTTTACGCGAAGCTCCTTATACTCCCACATTACCATCATAGTAATGTACTGTGTATACGTAAGGTCAAGCTCATCCAAATACGGCTTGTAAGCATTTATGACCTCCTTCGCGCATACATAAAGAGGAAAGCATAGCTGATTCTCAAGCTTCAGATAATCATATTTATCCGCCACTTTTTTATCTCCTTACGAAATCATTTTCTTAGCGAAATCGGCTGCCGCTTTACAATCCTCCGCGTCGGGCTTTCCCTTATGCATCATCGCAAAAGAGCCTCTGCACGCGAATTCCCTTTCGTCAATAGCGATCCCCTTTTCCAAAAGCAGCTTTGAAACCTGTTTATAGGTCGATTTCAATATAGCGGCAGTACTGAAATTAACTACCTTTCCGACCTTTACGTCAATGCCTTTGATAAACTCCTTTACCGACTTGTCAATACCCGCCGCGTAAACAGAGCTTCCGAGAAACAGAATATCAACGTCCTCCTTAAGCTTCACATCGGTCGTCTGCGCCTTTTCTCCGACAGCCTCGCCGATAGCCTCCGCAAGCTTTTTTGTGTTTCCGCCCTTTGAATAATACCTGACTGCGATTTTCATATTTTATTACCTCCAAAAATTTGTTTGAGCAAAATTTAATATTGCACAATTGATATTTGTATTATAACATATTCCTTCCGATTTGTCAATAGCTCCGATACAGTTTGTTGATAATATAACGAACAAAAAAATACCCTTTGAGCTTTCAAAGGGTCTGAATGTATAAAACAACATAATAATGATTCGCGAATTTCAAAAAGCTTAAAATTTTTTCAAAAGAAAAAATTTTAAGCGGTTC
>JAFLUE010000033.1 GCA_022508945.1 Oscillospiraceae bacterium | reverse complement strand
CGATAGCGGTCTTACCCGTCTGTCTGTCGCCGATGATAAGCTCACGCTGACCTCTTCCTATCGGGATCATAGAGTCGATAGCCTTGATACCTGTCTGGAGCGGAACATTTACCGGCTCTCTTGTAATGATACCCGAAGCGATCTTTTCGATCGGTCTTACTTCCTTCGCAAGGATATTGCCCTTGCCGTCGATAGCCTGACCGAGAGAGTTTACGACACGTCCGAGAAGCTCCTCGCCTACGGGAACCGAAACGATCCCGCGCGTGCGCTTTACGGTGTCGCCCTCTTTAATGCCCGAGTCCGAGCCTAACATAACCGCGCCTACAAACTCCTGTTCGAGGTTCAGCGCCATACACTGAACGCCGTTCTCAAATTCCAAAAGCTCGTTCAACATACACTGTTCGAGTCCGTGGATACGAACGATACCGTCGCCGACAGTAACGACCGTTCCAACATCGTCGAGCCGGATCTTGGAGGTGTAGTTCTTAATTCGGTCTTTGATAAGACCCGTTATTTCATCGGGGCGTAAATCCATTATATACATCCCTTTCCTGTTAGATTTTAAGAGGAAGAAAAACCCGCCTTAAATAACCGAGCTTAATTCTCCCTTTATCGCGTCAAGCCTCGACCTGACGCTTCCGTCATAGCGGCGGCTTTCATAGTCAATAACAACGCCGCCTATAAGCTTTTTATCGACCTTTTCGATAAGAGCGACTTTCTTTCCGATAACCTCCGACATTTTTTCCTTGATCTTATCTCTGAGTTTATCGGACAGCGGAGCGCTTGTGGTGACGGTAATCTCCGCTAACTTAAACTTGTCATTGTAAAGCCCGCGAAATGTTTTTTCTATGCCGAAAAAACAGCCCATTCTGTTTTTCTCAACAAGCAGATACAGAAGATTTCCGCAGAGCTTTGAAACGTTTCCCGCCTTAATAATGTCGCTGCAAAGCGAAAGCTTTTCCTCAACGGAAACTGTCGGAGTACCCATAAGCTTTGTAAACTCGGGATTTTCCGAGAAAACCTTTGAAATCTCCGAAAGCTCGTTTAAGGTGTCGGAAAGACCGTTTGGATCCTCCTCCGAGCAAAGGCTAAAAAACGCCTCGCCGTAGACCTTTTCAGCTTTATCGTTCATAACAGCACCTCAATCACTTGTTCGCGCCGACTTCTTCGAGGAACTTGGAAATGATATCCTCGTTGTCTTTTGCGGAAATTTCCTTTTCAACGACCTTTTGAGCCGCCATAACAACCATCTCGGAAATTTCGTCCTTAACCTCGTTCAGCGCGCGCTGTTTGTCACGCTCGATACTTTCCTCCGCTTTAGCGCGAAGCTCCGCAGCCTTTTTGTTCGCCTCGCCGAGAATCTCCTCCTCGCGCTTCTGAGCGCGCAGAGTCGCTGCCTTAACTATCTCCGCCGCCTCGCTCTTAGCGTCCGCAAGGCGCGCTATGTATTCCTGCTGCGCTTTTTCAGCCTCTTCCTTAGCTTTTCTTGCGTCATCTATTTCCGCCGCAGCCATCTGCTTTCTCTTTTCAAGAATGTTGCAGACGGGCTTATAAAGGAAAATTCTGAAAATGAGGAAGATGATCAAGGTGTTGATCAGCGTAAACACAATAGTTCCCGGGTCAATAGAAACGAGCGCCAAAGTACTTCCCGAGGCACTTTCCGATGCTGCGCCAAGTATATTCAGCATTTAGCTTTCCTCCTCCCTATAAGCTCTAAACCCCTTTGGTATTACTGGATAAGATTTCCGAGCAGGGGGTTAGCGTACATAAGGAGAAGCGCAACTACCAGCGCGTAAAGACCCGTTGTTTCAGCCAGCGCGTCGCCGATGATCATAGTTCTTGTAATTGCGCCGGAAGCCTCGGGCTGTCTGCCGATAGCCGCAACTGCCTGACCGCCGCAGTAGCCTTCGCCGATACCGGGGCCGAGACCCGCGATCATAGCGGTGCCTGCGCCGAGAGCCGACGCACCAAGTACGATGGCATTTGCCAAAATTTTCATTGTTTCGGGTGTCATTGCATCCATTTGTTTGTCCTCCGTGAAAAAATATGAATTTACCCATTTGTAAAGGGCATTTTATCCTTAAACCTTAAGGATACTGACCAAAGCATTTCCCCTTCGGGATTATCAATCCTCGCACTCTGCCGAAGAAATGTACGACATCGACAGCATAATGAAGATGTACGCCTGCATAACCGCCGAGAATATGTCAAAATAAAGCGATGCGACCGCAGGGATAAGTATCGCGAAGTTTCCGAGCGCGAAATAGATAAGCGAACCTATTACGATACCCGCGACCATATTTCCGAACAGACGAAGCGTAAGTGCCAGAGGATTAGCAAATTCGCCGATTATGTTAAACGGAAGCATAAACGGCAGAGGCTCTACGAAGCTCTTCATATAGCCCTTGAATTTTCCTGTTTTGCCCTTGTTATACTGTACCATACAGAACGTGATAATAGCGAAAGCACCCGTCACGGAAACGTCCGCCGTAGGATTTCGCAATCCCAACAATCCCATAAGGTTGTTTAACATTATAAAGCAGAACAGCGCCATAAAGTACGGGCGGTACTTTGTGTATTTTGAACCCATGGTCCCATCGACCGTCGAGGTGAAAAACTCAACGATCCACTCCGCCGCCACCTGTCTTTTGGTTTCGGGAACGACCTTCATATTGTGCGTCAGAATAAGTACAACGGTAAGCAGTATAAGTATTACTATCCACTGAACTATGATGCTCTCCGTCAGATTGAATGTTATGCCAAATAAGTTGAAGCTCGTCACAACAAGAGGCCCGTTTACGGTAATACCGCTCTCCGAAGCAAGAGCCAATACTGTCGGCATATTATCACTCCTCCTTTGTTTTTATTGCTCTTATCATAATGGCGATTCTCGGGAAAAAAAGCGGAACTACCGATGTGATAAGGCTTATAAACGGCGCCAGCGCGCCGATTGTCAACATAGCAAACAGTCCCAGATACCTCGCACAGTACATAGCGCTCATATAGGTCTGTGCGGATTTTTCGCTTCTTTTGACAGCTCCCTGACAGGCTTTTCCGAGAAGGAAAAAGCTCGCCGCCGATAAAATACAGCCGTAAACCGCGCCAATCGGCAGAGAATAATCCCCGCCGTTCGCAAAACAAATAATCACCGAAGCAAGAAGATAGATCCCCGAAATAATCAGGAAATACGGCATAAGCGAACGCATTTCCTCATAGATCGGCTCGTTTTTCTTCATAATAAAACTTCCCATTCGTCACCCGTTTTTATAATCATCATAGTAGTCGTTGTCTTTTTTAGAGCTTGTAAACGCCTTTGGAGCGGGCTTGTCGCTTTTTTCATAGGTTTTTATAAGCTGACCGAGATACGATATCGCTCCGCCCAGCATAAACAAAATGCCGAGAGCGACGCAAACTCCCATTACCCACTGCGGAAGCTCAAAACGCCTCACAACATAATATCCGCCGACAATAAAAAACAGGAGCGGCCCTAAGATCACAAAAGTTATCTGACTCGCTTTTGCGTATATCGAAAACGGGTTTTCATTTTTCTTCATCGGCATTCACAACCATTCACAGCCCCCATGGCCAAATCAGCACACAAATTCCGTAAGCCGCCAATTGTCTCCGGTTTTGATCATTTCAAGCTCTACTATCAGGCTTTCGTCAAACTCCGACAGATCCATTCCTTCTTCGATGCCGCCCAAATAAACCTTCATCTCGCAGCTTGTTTCGCTTGTGGGAATGAACATAATGCTGCAGTCTGCCCAAAGCTCTCTTTTGGAAAGATTGGGTATAAACTTGGCGCTGATCCCGAGAACCTCGGCTTCCACATACATAGGTCTGCTTTCGCCGCTTTCAGGCTCACTGTCGTATTCCGCCTCAACCAGGACCTTACGGTTTTTGTATACTTCGAGTCCGTTTCCGTCGATATTGTGCATTATTTTTTCTGCCGCTTTATCTGTATACACTGACTTGACAAGCGACTCTATATCCTCGATAGTAGTATATCTGTTGTTATTTTCCGTATAAACGGTATAATAACCGTCCTCCGGCTCGTTTCCGTATGGCTCGTCAATATGCGTAAGCCCCTCGAAAACAAACAGTCTCATTATCTCATAGCTCTGGCTGACCAAATCATGCGCGGCATATTGACACTCCTGCTCAAGCTCCTTTGTAACCACAAATCCGCTGTTTTCCGAAGGATCGTTTTGTTCGCGCGGCACGGTAAGCACCACGATAAGCGCAATGACCGCCGCCAACGCCAAAAACGCCACAATTATTGTAGCGATAAGCGGCGCCTGGCTTTTATTCTGCATATTCTTTTCACTCATATTTTATAAACTGTCCTTTAAAATTCAATAGTATATTTGCCGCGGCAAGCATCGCGAAAAGCTGCCGCATTGCTTCAGGCTAAGTAATCAAAACCCGCCGTCATAAAATATTTATAATATGTTCTCTTTTATTATTCCTTGCTGTCGATGGAGATAGCGTCGGGGAATACATTCCTGCTGTCCTCTTTGGAAAGGAACGTTGTGTTTACATAACCTTGGATGATCGCTCCGTCTGTTACGGCGATGGTAGACGCGTTTATATCGCCGAAAACAATCGCGTCGCGCTTAAGCTCCGCCTTTCCCGCGACGTCAAGCTTTCCGCGTATTCTTCCGTTTATATCCGCATACTGCGAGGACAGATCTCCGATGAGGATGGTATCCCTGTCCATTCTCATTCTGCCCTTAAGCGATATGTTTCCCTGCATTGCCGCGGAATTCATTCCCGCATTGTTGCAGGTAATATCGCCGATAATTTTTCCGCTCAGATCAACATTCTTTGTCGTTTCGACATTTCCCTTTATGTTTCCGTCTATCTGCATATTCGCAAGCGAACGAATGTTTCCGTCTATGCTGGTGTTTTTGGAGATAACGGTTATTTCCTCTGTCTCGTTCGACTCCTGCATAGGTGTGGGATTCTGCACGGGAGGAACAAAGCCGTTTCCGCCGCCCTGTCCGAAATTCGCCGAAGCGGGTCTGCCGGAACCCTGATTATAGCCGCCGGCATTCCCCTGAGAGTATGCGCCCTGTGCGGTGCTGTTCGCATTATTCTGCCCAAAGTTGTTCTGAATATTCTGTACGTTTCTGTTTATGCTTGACGTATCGGCGTCATTATATCCGCCCTGAATGTTATTCTGATTATTTGTCTGACTGTTCTGTGCAGAAGCAGATTCGCCCGATGGCGGGTCTTGCGGATAATACGGAACTTCGAGGGGGCGCTGAAAGCCTTGGGTATTCTGGGCGTTCTGGATTCCCTGTCCGGAATTCGCAGGGTTATTCTGCGCAAAATTCGCGGACATTCCCGCCGCGGAAACAGGAGTTTCGTCAATAACGGGCTTTTCGTTTTCCGGATCCGAAGCGCCCTGATCCTGTCTTAAATATTTGTCAAGCTCCGTTGGCTTAGCGGGCTGCGAAGAATTGTCCGGCTTTTCGCTGTCCTTTTTCCAGAGTTCCTTGACCGCCTGCGAAAAATTATCTTTAATTCCCATTGCATATCCTTTCCAACGTTTTATTTACGCAAACGGCCCTGTAAACTGCACCGGCGTAGTGTCGTTGTTTATTTTATCAAACTTATATTTTCTGTCTTTACTGTTTACAAGGACCTTTATAATATCCTCCAAAACGAAAACCGTATTGGTTCTTTCCGAAGCGTCATGCATAAGTACGACCGAGCGGAATTTTTTATCATAGTTATTTGCTACCTCACTGAGAACGTGATTATACATCGTCGTCCAGTTTGCGCCCTCAGCATCCAAGCTGTCGACGCTCCAGTCGTAATATCTGAAGCCGCGTCTCGTCATTTCCTCAATTATCGCGCCGCGAACGCCCTCGTTATAATCATTTACGCTGCCGCCAGGGAAGCGGAATATCTCGGTTTTAACTCCCGTAGCCTCGTAGATCATTTCCCTCGCGGTATAGAAATCTTCAAGATATGCTTCTACCGAGGAGTAAATATCGGTATAAACGTGGCTTGCGCTGTGAACACCGATAGAATGTCCCGCGTCGACGATCGCCTTCATTCTCTTATAGCAGGTGTCATTTTTCTGCGGCACGACAAAGAAGGTTGCTTTAATATTATACATTTTCAAATAATGCAAAATGTTTTCCGTGTTGCTTGACGGTCCGTCATCAAATGTAAGATAGATCGTATTGTCCTCTCTGACATAGCTCCGAGGAGCTGTTACAAACATATCGGGATAAAGAGCCGCATAGGGATTTTCAACGACCGGAGGCTCGGGATCATCATCCGGCACGCTCGAAGAGCTGCTTGGCGAGCTGCTTGAAATACCGTTCTTCTTGTTTATGTAGTCGAGTATCTCCTTGTCTGTCATTCCCGCCGCGGCCAATATCTCGTAGCATTCTTCCGCAGTCGCGCTGTTTCTTGCTACGATAACGCGGATTAGATCGGTATCCGATATTCCGTTGTTTGACATTATCTCATACAGCTCCCACGCGCCAACGGAATTCTTTTTCACGATAATATTTACGATATCCTTATCGGAAATGCCCGCCTCGGAAAGTATTTTGTAAAAATCCTCGGAGCTGAGCTTTTTGTTTTTGTTTATTTCTTTTATCAGATCCGAATACGAAACGCCGCTTTTTTCAAAGATATCGTAAAAGCTTTCGGCTGTTCCGGCCCTATCTCCCACAAGGACGCTTATATCCGAATTCAGTCTTTCGTTTTCGGCCTTTGTTTCGTCAAGCTCTTTTTTTCCGCCGAAAAAGAGTACAGCAAACACGATCGCAGCGGCAAGCGGTACGAAGAAAAATATTGCAAGCACGGTTTTTATCAAAACCTTAAAAAACTCAACGCTGCCAAAACGCATTTTTCAAACCTCATTTAAGCGGGATCAAATTCTTTTTATCGGGGAAAACACCTTTGCGGCGACAATCCCCCTATTATTAAATAATACTATAAAAAACCCGATTTGTCAATAGCAACAATTAACAAAACCGAGGTAAATCGCGAAAACAATTGATACTGCGACAAAATTTGTGCTTAATATTTGTTGAATTTATACAAAATTTTATTCTTGGAAAATAAAATATATCAAAAATTTATCTTTATCATTCCCAAAAACTTTTGCCCGATGCTGCAAATGCCGTAATCGGATCAAACCGCAAAAACGCCTGCGCCTTCGGGCGCAGACGTTTTTTGTTATTCCTCGATATAAACCTTTTTCATTCTGATGTCGTTAATGGGTCTGTCGCTGTAGTCGGTTTTGGATTCCGCGATCTCATCGACCGCCTCGATGCCCTCTACGACCTTTCCGAATGCCGCATATTGCCCGTCAAGGTGCGGAGCGTCCTTGTGCATGATGAAAAACTGACTTGAAGCGGAATTCGGGTTCATGGATCTTGCCATGGAGATAACGCCGCGGGTGTGCTTGAGGTCGTTCGGAACGCCGTTTGAGGAGAATTCTCCCTTGATCTTTTCCTTCGCTCCGCCCATTCCCGTACCCTCGGGGTCGCCGCCCTGGATCATAAAGCCCTTTATCACGCGGTGGAATATCAGACCGTCATAAAAGCCCTCTCCGACAAGCTTCAGAAAGTTTTCGACCGTGATCGGCGCTTTTTCGGGATAAAGCTCGAGTTTGATTTTCTTTCCGTTTTCGAGTTCGATAACTACCATTATTTCTTCTCCTCCCCTAATTCATAAGCTCTTTTTGTGCATGCCTCACAAGCCCTTACCACACATTCGAGCATTTTTCCGTCATAAAGCTCCCCGAGTCCCGCTATAGTTGTTCCTCCGGGGCTTGAGACCTGCTTTATAAGCTCGTCTATCGTCGGTCCGCTCGTCATCATCTTTGCCGAGCCGATAAGCGACTGGGCGAAAAGCCTAAGAGCCGCGTCCTTGTCTATCCCCGCTTTTTCCGCATATGCCACAAAGCTCTTTGCGAAAAGATAGATAAACGCGGGCGAGCTTCCGTTTATCGCGATGATCTCTTTCATCTTGTCCATAGGAATGGCCTCAACAATCCCGCACGAACCGATGATCTTCTTCGCAAACTCGAACTCCTTGTCCGAAACGCCTTCGCCCCTGCTTATAGCCGACGCACCTTCTCCGAGCATCATCGGTGTGTTCGGCATAACAAGTACGATCTTCGCGTTTGAAAAAGTCCTTTCGCGGATATATTCCGCGGAAATCCCTGCGCAAATTGAAATAAGAGTAAGCTCCTTGTTGCCTGCCGCTTTTATTTCGGCTAAAACCCCGTCAAGCTGCTGCGGCTTTACCGCAAGCACAATATAATCGCACTTTTCCGAAAGCTCGGCTATGCTGTGTGCCGCGGTGGCGCTAAAAAAGCCTAAATCCTTTAGCTTTTCGGGAGCCGCGTCATACGCGAAAACAGCCGTGTTTCCGAGCTTTCCCTTTATTCCTTTTATAATTGCGCCGCCCATATTCCCGACGCCGATAAATCCAAGCTTTGTCATAACGGTTCCTTTCCTACGGGTTCTTTATTTACTTTAATATTTCTTTTAAATACCAGATTATAAGCAGTTGAAACGATTGGCAAAAACGCTATAAGCAAAATACAGTCTGCCGGAAACTGGATCGCGTTTTTCATCAGTCTTACGGGATATCCCGTCAAAACCGAACCGTATACAAGCTCTCCCGCCGCCATAGAATTTGTAACGATGAGCGCAAACGGTGTATAAAGCAGATTGATAAACACTACTACTGACAGCTTAGCCAGAACGATACGTATGATCTGTATCGTGCTTTGCTTTTGAA
Organism: Oscillospiraceae bacterium; assembly: GCA_022508945.1. Classification (GTDB taxonomy): domain Bacteria; phylum Bacillota; class Clostridia; order Oscillospirales; family Ruminococcaceae; genus CAG-115. The sequence continues at coordinate 9,052 of JAFLUE010000033.1, read as the reverse complement.
GAGTTTTGTCATGAAGCTCTTTTCTTGACAGCTTCAGATTATACAAAAACAATCCGTACAGCATTGCCGCAAAGCCCTCCTGTAAGGTAAACAGCGGCGAAAAAGCTCCCGTAGGTTTGATAATAAAGCCGATAATATCCGAAACCAAGCCCCCGAAAAAGGCTACCGTCGGTCCGTAGAGCATTCCCACCGACGCCTTCGTAATAAACGCGACAGACACCTTAAGGTTATCCATAACCTCGATCGTAAGCCCCTTTAACGCCAATTCAAGCCCAATAAGCATCGCCGTTACCACAAGGCAGCGTATATCCTTAAGTTCCGCCGCCGACCTCTTAAAAATCCCAAAAAAAGCCATTGTCTTATCCTCCTTTTTCGTTATACACAAAAGAATAAATAAGCACAACGGCTTCTATTCGGTCTATTCTATTATGTACAGCGAGATGCGAACACCCCACCGCAAGCCTTACGGCTTTTCGTCCGTCCGACAACTCTCCGTTCGGGCGGCACTTAACGCGAAGTGTTCTACTCTGTTTTCGGGGCAGGTTCATATGACCGTTCTTTTCGGGTCATGTGAACAAGCTCCAAGTTTTTTTATTTTGAAATCAGAAATTGATTTCGTTACAGATCTTATACAGCCTGTCATTGAAAGGCTTCTTCATCGAAAGAGCGTCCTGAATGTCAACATCGTAGACCTTTCCGTCTTTCATTCCGACAACTCTGTTTCCTATTCCCTTTTCAAGAAGCTCGACCGCATAGTATCCCATTTCCGCTGCTACGACCCTGTCGCGTACAGTCGGGCTTCCGCCGCGCTGAACATGACCGAGGATAGTCGCTCTCGACTCTATGCCGGTACCTGTTTCTATAAGCTTCGCAATTTCGTTTGTATTTCCTACGCCCTCTGCGACTACGATAATGAACTGCTTTTTGCCGGTTCCTCTTTCCTCGAGGATCTTGTCGATAACTCCTCTTATGTCCCACTTTACCTCGGGAACAAGGACTGCCGTCGCTCCGCAGGCAATACCCGCATTAAGCGCGATATGACCGGCGTGTCTGCCCATGACCTCGACCACCGCACAGCGGTCGTGAGAGTGGCTGGTATCACGGAGCTTATCCACCATTTCCATAACAGTATTCATCGCGGTGTCGTAACCGATCGTGTATTCCGAACACTGAATGTCATTGTCAATCGTTCCGGGAATACCTACGCACGGAATACCCGCTTTTGACAAGTCAGCCGCGCCTCTGAACGAGCCGTCGCCGCCGATAACGACAATGCCATGCATATTCTCTTCCTTACATATCTTAGCCGCTTTTTCTACGTTCTCCCATTCCTTGAATTCGGGACAGCGAGCCGTGAAAATAGCCGTACCGCCGCGCTGGATTATGTCCGAAACATCTCTTACCTTAAGCTCGAACATATCGCGGTTTAACAAACCGTTATAGCCTCTGCGTATACCGATGACCCTAAAGCCCTTATAAATAGCGGTTCTTGTAACAGCTCTTACAGCCGCGTTCATTCCGGGCGAGTCGCCGCCGCTTGTAAGTACGCCGATTTTTTTCTCCATAATTAATTCTCTCCTTTGAAAAAGAATTGCATATTTGTTCCATTGTTATTTTACTACAAAACTTCCGTACTCGTCAAGAGCTTTTTTGCCTAAAAACAATGCGGTTTTGCGTTAAAAAATATGCAATGTGACTTAATCCGAGCAAACAATGATCTCGAAGATCTCTTCCGGCGTTTTTGCTATATGATCCGCGCCCGCTTCAACAAGCTCGGCTTCGCTTCCGAAGCCGTAAAGAACGCCTATTGAAGCAATTTCCGCGGACTTCGCACCTAAAATATCGAACTTCCTGTCGCCGACCATAACGGTTTCCTCACGCTTCGCGCCGCTTATCTCAAGCGCGTAGTTTATCACATCTTCTTTTCTGTTTCTTTTTCCGTTCATTTCCGCCGCGGCGATATGATCGAAATACTTCGCGATATCAAAATATCTCAGTATCTCCTCGGCAAATTCCCGAGGCTTTGATGTCGCAAGCGCGACCGTTCTTCCCGATCGTCTTGTTTTTTCCAAAAGCTCTTTCACACCGCCGTAGAGCTTGTTTTCATAGATCCCCTTTTCGGAAAAATACTCGCGGTAAAGCCTTACTCCCTCCATGCATTTTTCCTCGGAAAGCCCGAAAAATTCCTCAAAAGAGTCCATAAGCGGCGGACCAATGAACTTATAAAGCTCAGACCTTTCATAACCCGTTATGCCGAGCCTGTTCAGCGCGTATTCCACGGAGTTTGTTATCCCCTCCGCCGAATCTGTAAGCGTTCCGTCAAGGTCAAAAAACACATTTTTGTACATCTTAGGGAGAACTCTCCTTGATTAATTTAAATTGAATTTTCAAAACCGCCTTATTTGAATAGAATTCAAAATACTCAATTGGCGGCACACTCCCATTCGCTTCGTTCAGCCGTCAACTGAGAACCGCACGAAATTTTTCTGCGAAAATTTCGTGCTTTTTGAAATTCGCGCTAATTAACGCGGTTTTTGGGCAGCAAGTTGATTTCTTGCTTTGATATTTTGTTGTTTTTATATGCGCTTAAGCACATTGTTGTGCTTATAATATTCGGGGTACATTTCGAGCAGAAAGCCGTAAAACCTGTCCGAATGGTCGTGATGCCAGAAATGAGCGTATTCATGCCAGAAAACCGACAACACCGTTTCAAGCGGATAAGCCGCAAGCCGAATATTTATGGAAATACGCCCGCGCGTATAGGAACAGCTCCCCCAGCGCGATCTCATATCTTTTATTGTTATAACGGCGTCGGGCGGCTTATAGCCCTTTCTTTGAAGCTCGGCGCGAACCTTTTCGTCAAGCTCCGCGCATATACCCTTGAACCGCTCTGAAACCGCACTCTCAATAAGCCTTTTAACGTTTTCCGAGCTTTTGTCCTTTGTGAAGACCCTGCATTCTTCCTCGTCCAGCACGGCTGTTTCGCGCAAATTTTCAACAACTCTGACCCTAAGCTCTTTTCCGAGCCATCTTATGCTGTCGGTATTTATCTCCGAAGCCTTTTCGCGAGCCTTGAGCCGCTCGAATGCGCGGAAAAAGAACTCCGCGCGCTCCGTCAGACACTGCTCGACATACTTTTTTGATACCCTTGGACTTGCGGAAACGGCAATTATTCCGTCAGCCCTCGCACGAAAATTAACGTTTTTAACGCGCTTTCTCGTAAGCTCATAGCAAAGCTCTCTGCCGTCGGGGAGTTTTATAATTTCCATCGTTGAATTTCCAATTTTGTGTTTATTTAAATCAACACCGCACAATTATTGCCGAGGGATAGCACCGGCAAATTTTTCGGCGGATCGCCAAAAATGACGAAAATTTACCGAAAAACACCGACAAATCCCGCCGGGCGGCAATCGTGCGGTGGTGTCTTAAGGATAAGCCGTTATTGCAGCGCCGTTTGGATATCCTCTGCCGAGGCATTCCGCGCATTGCGGACAGCCCCTTCGCAGTAGGCCTTTATCTCAACGGAATTAAGATAATTGTCGAAAACGTGTTCTCCATGCTCGTCAAAAAACTTCTTGAGCGGAGAATCAAGCCTTACCGTAGCGGACTGATTAAAAAACACGAGCTGAAAAGGACACTCCATAACGGCGCTTATTCCCGCCGCCGAAAGAACTCCGCGCTCCGTTTTCAATGATCCGCACTCGCGAAGCTTTTCGCCGTGGGACACGACCTCCGCGAGAATATCAACGTCTTTTGCGCCCTGAGCCGCGAGGTCCGAATACGCGACCTTCTGCAAATTACCGCGAAAGTCGGTAATGATGTTCTGGACCGCGTCCAGAATAAAATCCCAACTGCTCCTCCACGTGCCTGTGTAAAATACTGTGACCCAGCCGTCTTCCTCCGCTTTAAACTCGCGAAAAATCATAGAGATCTCCTTTTAGAATTCAGAAATTGAAGAAGTTAGAGGTTAGAAAACGCGGCAAGAGATATAAGCTCCAATATCCGAAAAAGTTTTCTTTGAAAATTACAGCTTATAGAAAAACCCAAAAACGTTGTTTTGTCGGTTTTATTTAAAATGAATTTCAAAATTCATCGCTTTATGGCAGCGGAACTGCCATAAAGTTAGAACCGCTTAAAATTCGCAATTCTCTATTGTGCTGTTTGTGAGGTTTTATATACAGTCAGAAATTTCTTTGAAAATTATATTCAGTGCCAGCCGCAGTCGTCATAGTCCTTCCACTTTTCGTTATAACGCACTTCGTCCGCGATCTTTAAGCAGATATACGCAACCGCCGCCGCCACAACGATGACCGCGCCGATTATGGGGACCGCAAGTTTAGCGGCCGAACCAAGCCGGATCTGTCCTTTTTCGTTTTTCATAAAAACGCTCCTTTCCGCCATCTGATTAATTTGTTTCATCAAATCTATCTTCCAAAAGCGCGCCGTATATTTCGCGCTTTGAAATCCCGCTTAATTCCGCGGCTTGTTTACAGGCCGCGTTTGGCTTTTCGCCGCTCCCGATCATTTCCCGCGCGATTTTTACCGCGTCGCAAAGCGAAAGCTTTTCCTTTTCCCGCGCTTTTCCCTCAACGACTATAACATATTCTCCGCGCGGCTCGTTTTCGGTATAATAACGGCTCAGCTCCCCCAGAGTCCCTCTTATCGTTTCCTCGTGGAGCTTCGTAAGCTCTCTGCAAATCGCCGCGTTTCGTTCTCCGCCAAAAAATTCCGTCAGATCCGAAAGCGTTTGCTTTAGCTTATGGGGAGCTTCGTAGAAAACAATTGCGTGTGAAAGCGATTTTATCTCATCGAGCCGCTCGGCGCGTTCCTTTTTTCCGACAGGCAAAAACCCCTCGAAAACAAATCTCGCCGCGTCTATCCCACTTACCGCAACCGCCGAGACCGCCGCGCTGCACCCCGGGATCGCCTCCACAACGATACCGTTTTCATAGCATTTCTTAACTAAAATATATCCCGGATCGGAAATACACGGCATCCCCGCGTCGGAGATCAGAGCTATGTTTTTCCCCTCAAGCAGAAGCTCTATTATCTTTTTGCTTTTTTCCTGTTCCTTTGGCTTGTAATATGACAAAAGCGGTTTTTTTATTCCGAATTTCCCGAGGAGCTTCGCGCTTACGCGAGTGTCCTCACAGGCGATAAGATCCGCGTTTTGAAGCGTTTCAAGCCCGCGGGGACTGAAGTCCGAAAAATTTCCTATCGGCGTTCCGACAACCGAAAGCTTTCCAAATTCAATCATATAGTCCCAAATAGTCCTCCGTATAAGAGCCGTCGGCATTTCTGAGTATAATTGGCTTTTCGATGTTCATTCCCGCGTTTGCTCCCTTTTTGCCGCTTATCAAAAACAGCCACGGTCTTTCTTCGGCAATATTCTGTACAAACGTAACGCTCTTCGGCTCGATATTCGCTTCTCTCATCGCGCATATCACATCCGCAAGACGCTCGGGTCTGTGGCACATTTTTATAAGCCCTCCGTATTTCAGCAGCGCCGAAGCCGTTCTGCACACATCGTCTATCGAACACATAAGCTCGTGTCTTGCGACGGCCTGCGCTTTCGACAGCTTTTCATATCCCGAGCCGCAGGTCATATACGGCGGGTTTACCGTAACCAGATCCACGCTTTCATGAGCGAGCTTTTCATTAGGCATTTCCCTTAGATCTCCCAACACAGGCTCTATGATACCGCCGAGATCGTTTTCCTCGATCGTGGCTTTAAGAAGTCCTATCGCTTCCTCCTGGATATCGACCGCGCAGATTTTTTTCGGCGGTTCTTTTTTGCAGAAGATCAGCGGAATTATCCCACAGCCCGTACACAGATCGCATACAATATAATTCCTGTGGATATCCGCGTATTTCGCGAGCAAAAACGCGTCCGTACCGAAGCGGTGGTCGTCCGATACAAACATATTGATCTTCCCTAAGCTGAATTGTTCCATAAATCTAACCTATCATGATCTGTCCCTCGGTAACAGCAGGATCGCTCGGCTCTTTAAGACAATACCGCGCAATTACTGTCGAGCGATTATGCCGGCAAAGCCCGCAGGCGGTAATTGTGCGGTGTTGCCTTAAGAGCGCATAACCCGAAGACGTCTTTCTCGTTCATTTTTTAAACTTTGAAAACCGTATCATAATTTTATTACTCGCTTGATGTATTTCCGCCGCCCGCCGTACTGCTGTACCGAATAAAATCTCTTGCGATCTCGCCGTAGGCATATACCGTATAATCGCTCGTTTTTCCCACGACGTCATATGAAATTCTGTCAAATGGCGCTTTAACGCTGTTTTCCGCAACCAGAAGGCATGACTCGGGAACCCTGTCGCCATCCTTAATGATCGACACCTTTGTGTTGAAATTCAAGAACTGTATCATTCCCGCAAGCTCGCGCGACTTTTCGCTGTCATAAGCCACTACGATCATCGGCGACTGAGTGTTATTATAGAGCAGATCCGAAACGCTCTTATATGAAGCGGTTTTTTCCGAAGCAATCGCCGCGGCTTCGGGAATATATCGAAATCCCACATAAGCGGTATTGTAGATCAAGATCCCGTACATCCCTATCGTTATAAGCTTCATAAACTGCTTTCTGGAACAAGCCGTGACCACAATCAGCATCGCAAAGATCGAGAACACGCATGATGACATTATTATAAAGCTCATTCCCGTAAGCTCCTGATCGAATCCCTCTCCTATTCTGAGCGGCAGCATCGCCACGGTTTTTCCCTCCTGTGCAAAGGCTCCGCTCGAATAGTAGGTCAGCGTAAATATCGCGCAGATAAAGCTGTATATCCCGACGGAAATAAACAGCTTATGCAGATCCAAGCCATACAGCACAATATAAACAAGCGTAAAAAACACCGAAAGCGGCGCTATATAATCAAGTCCTGTGCAAATTTTTGAAAACTCCGCCGTTTCTCCGCAGAAGGTAAACGTTGAAAATGCAATAATTGACAGCAATACCGCTATGCTCTCAAACAATCCGAAAACAGCGACTCTCACGCTGTATTTATGCTTTACCGCTTCGTAGACCTTTGTATTGTCATCGAGTATCTTCGGTTTGTTTTTTATGCGCTCTTTGATATATACCGCGACAATCGTACCGAATGCGGCTGCCGCTATTGCGCCCATTCCGAAGCTCTCGGTTATGAACGCGTAGCCTTCGCAGAATATCCTTCCCCAGACGCCTCCGCCGACGCTGTCCGAAAACAATACCGGCAGCGTATCCTCCGCGCCGTTTGCCGCGAACCGCATAACGAGAAGCCGCGCAAAATGCTCAGTCACAAACGAAATTACCAGCGAGCCTGCCAAAACGGGAAGATTAAATATCCGCTCTTTAAAGCCGTATCTTGCGATAACCGCCGTAAGCACTACCGCCGCCGCAACAACGATCATCCGCTTATCCGAGGCATAACCCAAAGCGCATAAAAAACCCGTCACGACGGAGGTTACAAACCTTGTGTAGCGGTTTTTCTTATCCCACGCCGCAAATATACACCATACCAGTATCCATGTCAGAAGTCCCGCCGAGACATTGTTCCAAATAAGCTTCGAATTTGCGATGTAGGTGACGTACATTCCGCTGCAAAGCGCGCACATAAGCTTTCTTCTTACCTTTACAATGCCGATCTTTGCCGCGAGATGATAAGCAATGATCGGAACAAAGCTTATAAGGATCGCGTTTTCTATAAGCATTGCCTTGTATATCGCATACGGGGTTTTGAACAAACTGAACATTGGCGCATACAAAAGCTGCTGGATATAGCCGTCTACTCCGATGACCTCAAGAAGCGCACCCCAGTTCTTTCCCGAATAAAACGCCGCGGCGCCCGCCGAGCTTATCTCCTGAGTCAGAACGGACGGAAGCTCGACGCTTATTGTAAAAAGCACATTTATTACCAGCGTCAAAGCGTATAAGCAGAACATCACGCCCTTATCGCCGAATGTTGCGTAAAATCTTTCAAGTCGTTTAATCATAATTTTTCGTTTTTCTGTATCGGTTTTTATTGGACTCTCGGGATAAGCAATATCAGGCTTGCTCCGAGAGCAAAGATCAGCGTTCCCACAACCGCCCTCAACAGCGACGGTCTGCCTGCCGCTTCGAGAGCCGCGTAATATTCCGCGGAATCTGTGTTTTCCTTGAATCTCTCACGTATTCTTATAATTTGCTTGATCGCGTGATGATAGTACAGATAATCACCGAAAGCACAAAGCAATACCTGCTCCGCAACGCTCAGAATGTTGAAGAAATAGTACATTGAGCTGTTGTCTGTAAAATAACTTTCATTCAGCGCAATCAGCAGCGACGGCAGCAGCATGACCGCTATTACGATCATCCCCAGAACATCCATTTTTCTGTAGAACTGAAAGGTCGGCGCCAAAAGTCCCGAACAGATGTTGAAAAAGGCTTTGCGCTTTTTTCTCCCGTTTCCTCCGCGTATCACCCTGAAAGCGTATTCGTAGTGATACAGCGATCTTGAGGCGAACGTCGTAAGCTCTTTCATGCTGACGCCGTCCTCGCCCGTCTTTGAATCGCTGATGCTGTTCAGGAAGTTAAGAATAATCGGGTCAGACATTTCGGCTTCATTCAGGTTGTCGAAAATACTGTCGCTGTTTTCGTCATTATCCCTCGTCTGCGGCGTTTTCTCCTCATCGGGGAGATAGCCGTTCCAGACAAAGCCGTCCGAATGAATGCTTTCCAATCCGCATTTGTTCTCTTCCGCGTAACAGCTTCTGTGGTGTGGGGTCCCGCAAATCGGGCAAACCACAACGTTGTCGTTCTCCTGAAAAATCCCTCTGCATACGGGGCATCTCTTTCCTAAAAATTCAGTACGCACAGCAAATCCTTTCTAATTTCTATACCGTTCTGTCTTTACTGTCACAATTTGCGCCGATCGAGTGTTGTTTGGTAAAGCAAACTGTGTTTAAACAATTTATGTTTTTATTATATCATAAATTCAAGCGCCAAAGGCGCGGCAGCGCATGTATTTTGCTTCGCAAAATGCTGCGCTGTGATTTTGCGAAGCAAAATAATTTAAT
>JAFLUE010000032.1 GCA_022508945.1 Oscillospiraceae bacterium | reverse complement strand
CTTCGCTCCGTGTTCAGACAATGCTTGATTTTTGAAATTTCGCGCTCGACTATTATGTTGTTGCAAGTTACATCATAATAATATAAATTTGCTCGAGACAACGCAGCATTAACTCAAAAATTCCTCTCAAACCACGCGACAGACAATCGCGAAATTTCAAAAATAACCAACGTCGAACGCTCAGTTTCGCTGAGCGTTCGACGTTGGTTAGATAGCGCAACGCTACGCGTTGCGCGGTTTTGAAATTTCTATTTAAATCATTCCGCCCGAAACAACGCATCAAATTCCGATTTACAAGCCAATGAAAGAAAGTACACCTTAGCGTAAGCGCTTGTTATTTCTTTGAATAGTCTTTATACGCGACATTAAGATCAACGTCGCCATTTATCCCCGAAACTATCCCTTTGCAGGAATACTGCCATACGCCGTAGCTTCCGCGATATGCCGGCTTTAAAGTACCCCAGTGCGCGACCCATATCTCGTAATCCGAAAGCTGCTTTGTGTCGATCCTGTCGTTGAGCCAGGACGCGCTCGAGTAGATCATCGGCTTATAGCCCGCTTTTTTTATCTCCGCGCAGAACGCCTCTGTTATTCTCGTAAGCTCCCTGACACTCAGTTTTTCCTGACTGCTGTCCTCAATATCGACAACTATCGGAAATTCAATATTATACGGCTTTATTGCTTCAAGAAAGAATTTTGCCTCTGCTCTTGCGCTTTCTACGGTATTCGCCTTACAGTAGTGATAAACTCCGACCCGTATCCCGTTGCGCTGGGCTTCGGTTATGTTGTAGTAAAATGTTTCGTCGGTATAATAATCCCCGACCGAGGTCCTCAAAAACGCGAAATCAATTCCCGCGGCTCTGACCTTTTCCCAGTCGATGGCTCCCTGCCAATATGAAACATCTATCCCTCTGAGAAGCCTCGGAGTGTTTTCCGATTCTTCTTCATCCGCATTCACTTTTGCCTCATTTCGTTCATCAAGGACTCTTCCGCTTTTTCCCGTGACAAACTGTCCGTCGCCGAGCATATCTACCGCGCTCTTCCCGAAAACAAGCTCTCCGGTATTATATATCTTTCCCGAAAGATATACGTATCCGCTGACAGATATCTTAGCGTTAAGCGTTGTTTTGAATACGCCTTTTATCAAAAGCCTTCCGCTTTCCGCCACGTCATAATTTCCCGAAACGACCGCGCTTGAGCTTTGTGAAAAAGTTGTCGTACCGCGGTTTTGATAAACCCCCGATCTATAGATGTTTGTATTTCCGCCGAAAACGACCGTCGAGGCTTCGCCGTTGGAAAACGTTCCCGCAAGCATGACCGTTGATTTTCCCGTCGTGACAAATTCTCCGAAGCATTCGATCCTCGAGTTTTCGTACGCCTTGAATTCTCCCGAAACCGTTACTCTCGCTCCCGGCTCGACTATCAGCGCACCCTCAAAACCAACCGCACCGCCGACGTAGATCTGAAGCTCCGCGCCCTTTCTTACCGTAAGGATCGTTGTTTTCGGAAAGAAAAAACTCTCGTCCTCGTTTATTTTCATTACGCCGTCAATATAATAATTTGAGAACGCCTCGGGCTGAGCCTCGCCCGTAAACTCCGTATAAGCGCCTGCCTGAACAGACGGCTCGCCGTTCTCTTCGCTTTCGGCAAAAGCGCGGTCGGCAAAAACGACCGATAAGGTTACGGCAAAAACAAAAAGCGCCGCTTTAAAGAAAAATTTCATTATGTACTCCTAATTTAAATAGATAAACAGAATTTCAAAATTCACGCTTTGCTGCTGCGTTGTATTTTTATCCGCTATATCCACGCTGTGGCCGTGTACGAAATTTCAAAAATCAAGCGGCGCGTATTAGCGCAGCTCAGACATGACGCTTGGATAGCACAACACGAAGCGTTGTGCGGTCTTGAAATTTCCATTTAAATAACTCCGCCATATACAACGTAATATGACCCGAAAAATCCCCCTGAACCGCGTTTTATTCGTGCTTTAATATTGGCGATTTATTTAAGGAAACACCGCACAAAGACCGCCTGACGGCACAATACGCGCACAATCTTTGTGCGGTATTGCCTTAAATTAAAATGAAATTCCAAAAACGATCTCCGATATTTCCGCGCGGTAATCTGGAATGATCTCTCCGTTTTCAATTACGATATCCCCCACAAATTCGAGAGCAAACGCGTTTATTCTCTCGAAAACCGTTTCCGAAAACAGCCCCCTCCCGCGGCAGAATTCCGCGATATCGCCCTTTTCATACATAACCGCCAAAAGCCCGCGCTCATTCTCCGAAAGCGCCTGTGCAAAGCCATCCCAGCCGCTTTTTTCGTCCGAAAGCTTGGAATAATCCGATATTCTCTCCGAAAACTCATCGTCCGAGATCTGTCTTGTCCTGTCCTCGATCTCAGAAAGTTCGACCTCGTTTTCAGCCCCCGCTTCGGATAAGGACAGCCCGTCCGTTTTTTCCTCAACGATAAGCTTTTTCGCTATCTCATCTGCCTGTTCGCGGATCTCGGAAAGCTTTGAAACGTCGATCTCGACCTTTTCCGCCCGATATACAAATTCATCATCCGCATATTCGGAAGATTTTTTGGCGGATTTTTTTTGTGCGAAAATGCCGTTTTTATCGCAGAATTCGTCTGCCGCTCTTTCGATCGTCAGCTTGAATTCTTCGTTTAAAACGACCGCCGCGGCTTTCTCGCGGTTTTTAACATCATTTTCAAGCATCGCGGGATTTACCGTTATTTTTCTTCCAAAGCCTGTTCTTACACGAAGCCTTGCCTCAACGCTTTTGAGAATAAAACCGATGATCCCCCTTTGCAAAAGCAGCGAATATTGCTCAAGCACAGGCTCTCCGCGCTTTATGCAATAGCTCTCCTCGGGGCTTATCCTTACGGCGCGAAAGCCGTCTGTTCTGTCGAGATTTACGATCGCTCCCGCAAACTGCCGCCAGGCATAGTCCTTTTTCATCTGACCGCAGATAAGCGTATCCAAAGCCATTCCGTTTTCGCCGCAGTATTCCCCAAGCCTTGTCAGCACAAGCTCCAGCGCTTCGTCGATCAGCGGCGCGGTTTTTTCCGAATAAAACGAGCTTTCTTTTATGTTGTACGCGGAAAATTCCGCAAGAAAATCAAGTTTGTTTTTGTAATCTCCGTGGGCGATCTCAATTGCGCTTTTTCTTACGAGATCTTCGCTTTTATCTCCGATGAGATCTCCGAGATCGGGAAATTCTCCCGAAACATTGTTGAACGCATAGAAATCCTTGAGCCAGCGCGGCAGTATCTCGTCCAAATATTTGGCGAAATTCAATGACCTCGCGTTTTTCCACAGCTCCAAAAGCTTTAAGAACGCCTCGTCGGACGAATTAACGCCGATCTTGTTCAAAAGCTCGTAAACATACAAGATCACATACGACTTATCAATATCGCGCCAGACTCCGCGCCTGACGTCGCTTCTCCAAGTAAAATAGGTTCTTAGCTGAGAATTGGACATTGCCGCGTACATGGGCGTTGTCATTCCGAAAAACGCGTTCCGCGAAAAGTCGTCCTCAACGTCCGCGACATAATCGCCCTGAAGCACAAAGGTCATCTCCGCACACCGCTGAACGATATATCCGTTGTATGTGGTTTCCTTTTGCTTCCTCATCCCGAGTATTTTCTCGTTGATGGCTATGTCGTGCGGGGATAAATTATCCCCGATGCTTTCATAGGGATAAGCTATCTCATCGGCTTCGACAGATATCTCCCGTCTGTTTTCGCGGTTATTTATATAGCTGTTATTTTCTCTTCTCGGAGGGATTTTTTCCGTCCTTCCCGAATATCCGGAATTATTAAGCACGTCATTTACCGTGCTTCGTATCGTATTTCTTACTTCCCTTTTTATTTCTTTTTTGACTTCTTTTTCAATTTCGTTTACGACCGAGCCGGCGGTTTTTGTAAGCATTTTTCCGATCTGCTTTTTTATGTCGTCGAGGCTCTTGCCGCCCGTGTCGATAAACTTTTTAAAATCCTTGGGCATAAACCGACTCCGCCTCTCTCAGACAAATACATTTACTCTTCAGCTACATACGGAAGCAAGCGCTCCCAATCCTCGGGAAACCCCAGATCCAAAAGCCTTATATCCTTTGCGTTTTTGTTTATCAGCCTCGAAACGGGCTTTGAGACCTGCTCGTTCCAGCCTGCCTTGTTATGGAAAAACTTTTTCAGTATTATCATGTAACCGAAAACATCGGGCTTAAGCTCTATGGGAAAATCGCGAGGCGTCTTCGGCATAATGGGGAATGTGCTTGCATAAAGCCTGTTGAAATGCGCGCAGTAGTTCCTAAGCTCGTTTAGGCAGAAAACCCAGTTATCAAGCTCCGACGGAGAACAGCTGTAATATTCGCCCGAAAGAGCTTTTTTATCAACATTCTGCATATCCTTAAAGAAAAACGCAAGCGTCCCGAAGGAAAACAGTTCCGCCATTACCCAGAGCGGAAATTTTCCGCCGTATTTCGCGTTGTAGTGTTTTACAAAATCACGGTCGGAGCTTGCTTCTACTATATTGTTTATCCGCGAGAGAAACGACTGGTGGTTATGCTGAACGCCAAAGCTTGACGGATTAAGATATCCGAGCGCGCCGTATTTAAGCGCGTGATAGTTTGAAATGACCGCCCTGAGCGAGATCTCGACCTCCTCAAGCGCCGCCAGCAAAATGCTCCGAAGCTTTCTGTCCATTTCATAAACGCGCATTATTTTTCCAAACGAGGTGCCTTCTTCATATCGGTGTTTGCTGACGGAAAATGGCTCGAAATAGTTTGAAAGCCGATAGTAATTTATATATTTAAGTATTTCGCGGGCTTTCGCCTCGTCCTCGAAAACACAGCCGCGCTGCTTCAGAATTTTGATCTGTTCGTTTATGGTTGCCGGTACTTTTTCGCGCACATTATCACCTCAAACCCAAAGTACTTTTTTATAATACAGACTGTAGAGCTTCCCTCGGTATACTGCCGAAGCTCCTTATAGACGCCATAAAGCCTTTTAGTAGAGAAAGCTTGTCCTTGCCCGCCTTGTTTAGAACAAAACGTATGGCGTTATTTGCTGTACTGTATCAGTCTGTCCAGTAAAGCTCGCGCTCGTGCTTGGATTCACGGTTCATAAGCGCTGAGATGCTCTTTTTGGGGTCGCCATGCTCAAAACAAACCTTTACTATCTGTTCTATGATCGGTACATCAACGTTGTGATCCTTAGCAAGACGAAAAGCAGTGCGCGCGTTTGTATAACCCTCTACCGTTCCGACCTGCGCCACTGCCTCCGCGGCGGGAACTCCCTTTCCGATAAGGCTTCCAGCTCGGAAATTGCGCGAATGCTGTGAGGTGCAGGTTACGATAAGATCGCCAAAGCCCGCCATTCCCGTAAAGGTTTTCCAATTCGCTCCCAGCGCAACGCCAAGCCGCGTTATTTCCGTCATACCGCGCGTCATAAGCGCCGCCACGGTATTGTCGCCGAGTCCCATTCCGCGCGCTATGCCGCAGCCGAGCGCGATCGGGTTTTTCAGCACTCCTCCCAATTCACACCCGCACACGTCGTCGTTTGTGTAGATCCTGTAACATTCGTTCGAGAGGGTCTGTTGGATATACTCCGCGGTCTCATTGTCATAAGCCGCGCATACCTCGGTTGTGGGAACGAACCGCGCGATCTCCTCCGCGTGACAGGGACCCGTAATAACGGCGATCCTGTTGTTCGGAAGCTCCTCACGAAGCAGCTCCGAAAGCCGCCGTCCCGTGCCTTCCTCAAGTCCCTTGCTCGCGTTTACAACAACCGTTTCGGGTCGGATATATTCCTTCACGTTCCCTATTGCCTCACGGTAAAACGCCGAGGGAATACAAACCACGACAATATCCGCTCCCTCAACGATCTTCGGGTCGCAGGTCACTCCCAATTTGTCCGGAAGCTTTACTCCCGGCAAGAGCCTTTTATGCTCGCGCTCGGCGCGGAGCTGTTCCGCCTCCGCCTCGAATTTTGTCCATGTAGTAACGTCGTGACCGTACTTTGTGTACAAAACGCCCAGAGCCGTGCCGTAGCCGCAGCCTAAAATCGCAATCTTCGCCATAACAATCACCCCGTTTAGTTTTTAGAGAATAGTTATTGGTTGTTAGTATCGCTCCGAAAAAGCCAAAAGCTTATTTTTGCTTTTTTGAGGTCAGCGGTTAGTTACGCTCTCCCTTTGGCTTCGAACCTAACTGCTGATCTCTAAGCACTAACAACTACTTCGCTTTTTCGCCGAGCTTCTTTTCGGTGTGGCTCAAAAGCCGCTTTATGTTTTCGCGGTGGCGGAAAACGATAAGTCCGCCGCAGAACGCGCTTATTATTGTGTTGATAATAAACGCGGGATCGCTGTCAATAAACAAGCCGTAGCAGAACGAAACAATGAAATAACACGACGACGCTATACAGCTTCCGAGAGAAACATATCTTGTAAACGACACAAGAATGATGAAAATACTGAGCAGTATGAGAGCTATTCTCCAATCATACACGAAAATCGCGGAGATCGACGCCAAAACTCCTTTTCCGCCCTTGAATTTGAAATACAAAGGATAGCAATGTCCTACAATAGCCATAAACACCGCGAAATTTTCTACCCATGTCATATTTGCCGCGGGATCGGTCGTATCAACACCCCCCACAAACAAAAACACCAGCCTTACAATAAGCACCGCGACCGCCGCCTTTGCTACGTCCCCCAGCAGAACAACTCCCGCCGCGCCTTTTCCCAAAACGCGCAGGGTGTTTGTAAGCCCCGCGTTTCCGCTTCCCATTTCGCGGATATCCTTTCCCGTCTTAACTTTAGCGACAATGATAGAGGTGTTGATACCGCTCAGAAGATACGGCACAGCTATCATCGCGATATAGCATATCCAGATCATTTTTTTCTTTCCTTTACATCAATATTATCAATCGTTTTTCCGTTTATAACAAACCTTATCTGCGGGTTCTTGCTCTTAAAAGCCGCCGCTATGACCGCGGAGTTTTCATCGGGATTTGTCGGAAGGACGAGCCTTTCCCCCTCTTTCCCGTTATTTCCCGCTTTCAGAGTCAGCTCCATTTTCATAATGGACTTGATCTCGACGCATTCTATTTCGTCATATCTCACAAGGTTTATTTTCCGCCTTGAATAATACAGCAGATGGTTTTCGTAAAACCGCCTTGCTCCGAGAACGGCAAATTTCCCCTCAAGTATCTCCTCACGAACTTCCTTCGAGCCTTTTTTCAGCCTGTGTTCAAACCTCCTCGGAGCAATGAGTATAATAAGCGTTAAAGTAAGAGCAAAGATGCCAAAGGCTGTGCATACGATGACCGCAAACCATACTCTCCCGCCTTTAAACGCTCCCGAAACCGCAAACGCCGCCGCGCATAACGCGGCAATCACCCAAAGCTGGATTATGACCGAACGGTATATTTTCAGGTATTCTTTTGAGATCTCTTTCATTCCTCAGGTTCTCCGCTGTCATTATCTTCGGAAATATCATCTGTATCTTCATCGTCATTTGAAGCGTCCGAAATGCCCACGATCTCTCTGAGTATCTTCTCATCGTTTTCGCGCGCTTGGATCTGCTCTTCATCCGGCTCTTCTTCCTCAACGACAATATCATCGGGTATTCTTTCCTGAATTTTTTTCGCGATCTCAAGCGCCTCGTTTTTATTCTTTGCTTTGAGCATAGCCGCCTTTTTCCCCGAAGCGAGCCATATCGCCGTTCCTATAACCGAAACTTCGCCGATCTTAGCATAGCGGATTATCCCTCCGCCGTCCGTAAACAAAAGCAGAAAATCCGTAAGAAAAAATCTTCCGTTTTCGGATTTTTCTTCGTCAAATTCTTTGAGAATAACATTGCGGTCTTTCTCGCTTATCGCGTAGAGATGGCTCTCGAGTCGCTTCGGTCTTGTTCTGAGCGCAGTCACAAGCGTTTTTACGATGACCGCCGCGAACACAACATAAAGCACAACAAACAGCCACTCCCACACAAGCCTTTCCAGGACCATAACGTCCAAGACCCACAGCCCGCCGATAACAACAGCAATCGGGATACCCGCACAAAGAAATATTTTTCTCCAGTGTCTGAGATTATAGTCGCGGTATGCTTTTAGTATTTTTTCCATTTTTTCTCCCCGTTTAGAAATCAGAAGTCAGAGTTCCTTCCGATAAGCGATCGTTCTTTGAGGGCTTATCGACAGTCCGAATCATTCTCCTCTTTCTCTTATGTTCATCTTTATCGGCGTTTTATCAAGCCCGAAGGTATCGCGTATCTGATTTTCGATATAACGCTGATAGGAATAGTGGAAAAGCTCCTTGCTGTTGCAGAAAACCACAAATGTCGGCGGATTTGAAGCAGCCTGCGTCATATAGTATACCTTAAGCCTTTTGCCCTTATCTGAAGGCGGCTGGACGCGGGATGTCGCATAGCTTAGCATATCGTTCAGAACTCCCGTGGAAATTCTCCTCGAATGCTGCTCGTGGACTTCCTTTATAAGCTCGAAAAGCTTGTCCAGTCTCGCGCCCGTCTTTGCCGAAATAAACACAAACGGCGCATAGCTCATAAACGAAAAATCGACCTCAAGCTTTTTCTGATATTCGCGCATTGTCGAATCTGTCTTATCCTGAACCGCGTCCCATTTGTTTACAGCTATAACACAGGCTTTCCCCTTGTCGTGGGCATATCCCGCGACCTTGCTGTCCTGCTCGGTAAAGCCCTCGTTTGCGTCGATCATAACCACGCATACGTCCGCGCGGTCGACCGCCATAAGAGCGCGAAGCACGCTGAAATGCTCGATGTTTTCTACGACCTTCGCTTTTCTTCGCATTCCCGCCGTGTCGATAAAGACAAACTTATCCTCGCCGCGCTTTACCTCACTGTCAACAGCGTCGCGGGTCGTTCCCGCGATGTCCGATACTATCGAGCGCTCCTCACCGGTAATGCGGTTTATAAGCGAGCTTTTACCGACATTCGGCTTTCCGATGACCGCGACCTTTATAACGTCCTCATCATAAGGCTCCGGCTCGTCGGGCGGCAGGTTTTCAAACACCGCCTCAAGCAGATCGCCCGTTCCGTGACCGTGAACTGCCGAAACCGCAATAGGCTCCCCAAGCCCCAAGTTGTAAAACTCATAAAACTCGGGAGGCGGCTCGCCGATCTTGTCGTCCTTGTTTACCGCGAGTACGACCGGCTTTCCGCTTTTCATAAGCATCGCCGCGACCTCACTGTCATTTGCCGTAACTCCCGTCGTAAGGTCGGCGACAAAGATTATACAGTCCGCGCTTTCTACCGCCAACATCGCCTGCTCACGCATCTGCGCGAGGATAACGTCGTCGGTCTTCGGCTCGATACCGCCCGTGTCGATAAGCATAAACTCACGATCGAGCCACTCACAGCGGCTGTAGATCCTGTCTCGAGTAACTCCTGGCGTGTCATCAACTATCGACAGCCTTTTTC
Source organism: Oscillospiraceae bacterium (assembly GCA_022508945.1). Classification (GTDB taxonomy): domain Bacteria; phylum Bacillota; class Clostridia; order Oscillospirales; family Ruminococcaceae; genus CAG-115. Next base: position 8,705 of record JAFLUE010000032.1, on the reverse strand, counting down.
CGACCAATTTATTGAACAATGTGGATTTTCCGACGTTCGGTCTGCCCACAATAGCAACCAATCTCATTTTTATTCCCCTATTCTTATAATTGCTCATATTATAATAACTCATTATTATAACATAAATTCAAGCGCCAAAGGCGCAGCGGCGCGGCATTATGCTTCGCAAAATGCTGCGCCGCTATTTTTGCGAAGCAAAATAATTTAATGATTCAATAAAATTGCCGTTCGGCGTAAGCCGACAGCGCCGAATGGCGCTGCAAAACCGCGCAGCGGTTTTCGGTAATTTTATTATAACATATACGTCTGATTTTTTCAAGGCTTTGAATCTTAATTTTCGGAATTTCCGCCGATAATATATGCTGTTTTCCGCTTGACAGTCTTTTGCAAAAGTGCTACAATAAACTTGTAGTTTATGACAAAATGCGAGGTTTTATGGAAACAAAGGATTACATAAAATATTTTTTAAAGCACACCGTTATTTTCGTTTTATGGTTTGCCGCATTGCTCGGACTTATACTAAGCTCGGTCAAGGGCGAGCATGATCTTCAAAATATGCTTTTGGGCGATGATTATCCGCGTTATCTCGAGGGAGCGCCCGAGGCGGTCGATTTCCCCGTCAATATAAACACAGCCACTCTCCGAGAGCTTAAAAAGCTGGAAGGGATAGGCGACGCAAAGGCAAAGGAAATTATTTCATATCGCGAGGAAAACGGCGGCTTTAAGTCAGTGGATGAGCTGATAAACGTAAAAGGCATCGGCGAAAGCACCATCAATAATATCCGTGAATATATAACAATATAGAGGATATGCTTTGCTTTCTGAATAAAATTAACCGCGGCTCTTAGCTCAAACCGCGGTTTTTATTGTTTTAAAGCTCGATTTTTCCGTAAAGCGTCGCGTTCTTCTCGGCGTCAACCGTTTCCTTTGAAAATTCTACTGCGCTTTCGCTTTCATCGGGTGTGCTGTTATAAGACGAACGCTTATAGTCGCGCTCATTTGCGGAGTATCCGCTTGAACGGCGGAAGTTCCTTCCTCCGCTTGCGCCCTTGCCTCTGCCCTCACCGCGTCTGCGGTTGTCAAATTTCGGCTTGTCGGCATAAATAACGACCTTTCTGTAAGGCTCGCTTCCCGTAGAGCGGCTTGAAACGCCCTCGATCTCCGCAACGCAGCTATGAATGATCCTGCGCTCATAAGGGTTCATCGGCTCAAGAGCGATCTTTCTGCCCTGCTTTATGACCTTCGCCGATGTTTTTCTCGCGAGCGAGATCAGCGCTTCGCGGCGCTTTTCGCGGTATCCGTTACAGTCAAGCGAAATTCTGCAAAAGCTTTCTTCCGAACGGTTGCTCGCGAGGATCGCAAGATACTGGAGACTGTCGAGAGTTTCCCCGCGCTTTCCGATAACGATCCCGAGCTTTTCTCCGCTTATATCAAGCACGACCATTCCTCCGCGCTTATATGGAGTGATCGTAAATCCGTCCATTCCAAGAGCCTTCAGAACATCCGTAAGATAACCGATAGCTGTCTGAACCTTGATGCTCTTGTTTACGTCAAAATCATCGGGCAGCGGCTCTATATCGTTTTCCCGATCCTCGTCCTCCGCAGCCGCGGCAAACCTCATAGCCTCAGCTCTGGCGTCTTCAGCCAGATCCTCCTCGTCCGCCTCGTATATGCGCTCCTTCTTTTCCACAACAGGCTCATATATCGCATTTACGCGGGCTTCGCCCTTAAATCCGCCGAAAAGCGTTTTTCTCGGCTGTTCGAGAATATCGAAATCAATATCGTCTACGCTTACGCCAAACTCCGCAGCGGCAAGCCGTTTTGCTTCTTCGACAGTTTTAGCCGTAAATTCTTTCTCCATAATTTACCCCTTTCGGACAACTATCAGGTATCGTCATCGTCGTCCTCGATATATTCTTCACCGTACTTCAGTGCGTCTGCCTTTCTTGCCTCCGCAAGCTTGCGGCGGTTTGCTTCTTTTTGTGACAAAGCTTCTTCCTTAGTGATCTTCTTTTCCTTTTCCGCCGTTATTCTTATGACCTTATCCTTCGCGGCAAGCTCCGCGGCAGCCGCCTCTCTGAGCTTTCTCGGATTATACAGCTTATCGAGAATAAGCGTCTGCAAAATACCGAAGGCGTAGCTTACCGCCCAGTAGAAGCCCGCTCCCGCGGGGACCGTAAACGCCAGCCACAGCGAAAACAGCGGCATGATATACATCATGACCTTCATAGGGCCGCCCATAGCCGCCGCTTCGGGATTGTTCTTCTTCATATTGTAATTTGAGAGGAACGCCTGACCGAGCGAAAGGATAAACGAAACGATCGGAACTAAGATCATCGGAAAGCCCATATGATTCATAGGGACCTGACCGAGAGGTATGCCGATAAAGTTCAGGTTTTCGTAAAGCTCCTCATAATTTTCTCTTGCCTCCGGACGAACAGCCGCCTCACTGTACGCGCTTTTATAAACGAATCTGTCGCTTTGTGTTCCGAAGCATTCGAGCGCATACAGCTCCCTCTGTAGCGACGAGGTCGTAACAAACGAAACAGATTCCTCGCTTGCCGCTCTGTAAAAGCCGAGATGGGTCTGTAAAGCTCCGACAGCGTTTATTGTTTCGTCGCTGAACGCGTGTTCAAGCTTATACGCGTCTTTCTCGGTATTGTTTGAGAACGCGTCCATTTCCTTGCGCTCTTCTTCCGTAAGTCTGTAGATATCGGTGTTTGTAAGCTGGTTATTGTTTGAATCCTTTGCGTATTCCTTCGCTATAATATCGCGAACCGCGGTTTTGAACATCTTAACGGTATCGATATCAAGTACCTTCATATCCTCAAGGGTCTTCTGCTCCTCGCCGTCCTTAAGACAGTTTTCGTTGTAGAAAGCAAGGATCTTCTTCGCGTCGTTTACGATATGATCGTGCTTTTTCAGCGCGGCTTCGTCAAGCTTTTCGATCTCGGCTTCCGTTTTCGCACATTCCTCAACGAAAACAGACGAAAACTCAACATTGTAGGACTCTTCAATAAACGCGTTGATCTCGTCGCCCGTCGAATGGACGATATGCGTAAGCGGCTTGTAAACAACGTCGATAACCCCGAAAAGTATCACAAACGACAACAGCATCGGCAGACAGCCCGCAGTAGGCTTATAGCCCTGCTGCTGGAGCTTCATAAGCTCCTGCTGCTGTCTTTCGCGGTTGTTGGCGTATTTTGTCTGGATCTCTTTAATTTTGGGCGCAAATGCCGCCGAAACCGCGGTTGTCTTTTGCTGCTTTATATAAAGCGGGACCATCGCTCCCTTTATGATAAATGTAAACAGGATAATTCCTATTCCTACGTTTTTTATAATAAAGGTATAGATAAAATAAAGCACATAACCGAGCGGCGTACCAAAAATACTATACAAGAATTGAATAACGTCCACGTCCTTTCAAGGCGTTCCACATCTTTATTATGCCGCATAATACGCTGATGACCCGAGCGCGGGTCCAAAGGCTTTTGAGCCTCAGCCCCTCTGAGCTTCAAATGTTGTCTGTTGAATTAATATCAGCGTACAGCTCGTCCCAATCGTCCCAATTGCTTGAAGCGACCGTATACCTTTCGGGTCTAAAGACAAATTCCCTCGGAACGGGATCATATCCGTGCTTTCCGAACGGATTACACCTCAAAATTCTCCATAATGTCAAATAACCGCCCTTAACCGCTCCAAACCGCCGAACAGCAATAAGACCATATTCGGAACAGGTCGGATAAAAGCGGCAGCACGGCGGCAGGATCTTTGAAAGCGTCAGCCTGTACAGCTTGATAATTCCCAATAATATATACTTCATTATTATTGCAGCGTTTTCGGCAAAACATTCTTTTTCATAAGCCCCACAAGCTGTCCCGTTTTAAGAAACGGGGTCTTCGACCTTGCGACAAAGACAAAATCGAAGCGCCTCTGGGTTTGTTCTCGTATTATCGGGTCGATAAGGCGGAAAGCTTCTCTTATGATCCGCCTTGCCCGATTTCGTTTGACCGCGTTTCCTACCTTTTTGCCTGTGACGATGCCGAGACGGTTTTTCCCGGCTCTCCTCGGTCTGAGATAACACACAAACCCGTATGTCACAATGCTTTCGCCTTTTTTAAACAAAAAGCTGAAATCGCGGGCGCTTTTGATGACAACGTATCTTTTTTTCAGTTCACGCATCAATAGCTAAGCTTTTTTCTTCCCTTCGCACGGCGGCGCGCAAGCACTTTTCTGCCGTTTCTTGTAGCCATTCTCTTCATAAAGCCGTGTTCATGCTTTCTCTGGAGCTTCTTGGGCTGATAAGTTCTTTTCATTTTTTATTCCTCCTTACATAACATTTAAAATCATTATTACTTAAATAATACCAATTGTGAGCTTCCGCGCGAGTCGCGTAAAGCTGTCGGCATTTAATTATTATAAACCAAATAAAGCCTTTTGTCAAGGGGGTTTTATAAATTTCAGCTATTTTTTGAAAAAACTCTTGACAACAAGCGTCGGAAAGTGATATAATCATCTCGGAATAACAAAAGGAAGCGTATCAACAGCCGATAACGGAGGAGCTGTCTATGAGCATGGATTTGGCATTCTGGCGGTATAAGAACTGCGAATCAGCCGACCACGCAAAGGTTTACGAAAGCATATGCGAGGAAGAAACGCTCGGGTGTCTTGAGGAATTGCCGATAACGGATATCCGCAAAAAGATCGCCGAGGTATTCAGCGGCTGGACGGCTCTCGACCCCGACACCTATGACAAGGACGGCAGCGCGGGCTTTCAGATATTCACAACGCCCCAGGCTGTTGTCTTCAACTGCGGCGGAATGAGCGGCGACGAAATGAATCTGCTTATCGACATAATGCTCGGGTTCGGCTGTCCGCTGTATGACCCGCAGATATCAACACGTTTTGACGGCGAATAATTATGAATGAGCAAATTTTAAAAGATATAAGAAGCCAAGAAGATTATATCTGGCTTCCCGAGATGGAATGGCTGAATGCCGACGATGCAAACGAACGCCATGAGCTCTGGTCGGATACCTTTGATTTGTCAAATCTCGAAATATTCGCGATTGACGGCGGAGGAGATATGTTCGCATGGTTTACGGGCGGAGAACTGAAAGACGCCGTTATTTTCATTGACCTCGTCTCAGACGGCGGAGAGTTGTTTGCTTCCGATTTAGCCTCCGCGATATTTCGCAGAATTATGGAATTTGCAAGCGGAGTATACACGGATTTTTGTTCTGACCAAGAAAAGCAGGCTATGGACGAACGGGATTCGGAGTATTATATCAGCGAATCCGAGGCTGTTGAATTATTGAAAGAATACCGCTCGCGCTTTGGTAAATATTTTAAAGCTGAGTGGAACGAAATTCTGGACAATATGATTTCGTGTGGTTTTAAAGACGGCGACAGCTTTATTTCATACGAGGAGTCTTTCAAGGCGGTTCAAAAGCTGCTGCATTTTGACAGGCGGAGGGAATTTATCTCGTTAATAAGGAGTTAATTTATGATACTGACAATTGACGTAGGCAACACAAACACCGTTATAGGCGGGTTTGATGATAATGAGGAGCTTGTATTTCAGTCGCGTATCTCAACCGACCGGTTTCGTATGGAGGACCAATACGCCATCACCTTAGCCGATATTATCCGCCTTTACGGAATTGACTCGAAGGATATTTCGGCGGCGATCCTGTCGTCGGTCGTTCCTCCCGTAACCGCGCAGATAAAGCCGGCTTTGGAAAAAATATGCGGCTGTAAGGTGCTTACGGTAGGCCCGGGACTTAAAACGGGACTGAATATCAAGATCGACGAGCCTGCCTCGCTCGGCGCGGATATGGCGGCTGTTGCGGTAGGAGCAAAGGAATACTATCCGCTGCCCGCTGTCGTGATCGATCTCGGAACGGCGACAAAGATCTTCGCGGTCGATAAAAACGGCGCGTTTATCGGCGGGATAATCGCCCCCGGCATAAAGATCTCCGCCGAGGCGCTTGCGGTAAAAACCGCGACGCTTCCGCTCGTAGACGTGACCTCCGAGCCTATCCCTCACGTTATCGGAAAGAACACGATAGACTGTATGCGCTCGGGACTGCTCTACGGAAACGCGTTTATGATAGACGGAATGATCGAGAGCTTTGAGCGCGAGATCGGCGAAAAATGTACTGTCATAGCCACAGGAGGCTTTTCGGGAGTGATAAAGCCCCTGTGCAAAACGGATTTTATCCTTGACGAAAGCCTTATCCTTAAAGGCCTTCTGGCGATCTACAAAAAGAACAAGTGAATTGGTTGTTAGTGATTGGTAGTTAGTAGTTAGTTATGCGGATTTAAAAGAGCTTTAAATCTCAAAAACTAATAACTAATAACTATTAACTGAATTCTATTTGGGGTCTGCGCGGTTAGAAGTCAGAGATTAGAAATTAGAGGTTAGATATCGGTTGACAGCGTTGTACAATGCTTTTATGCGTCATAGATTTCTAAACTCTGTCTGATGTCAAACTTTATCGCGTAAATATATACCCGCGGTACATCGAAGTACGGCTTCGAGTGCCAGCAAAGGAGAAGTTTTCTATGGAAAACACAAAACAATCGCTCGATCAGAATTTTAAATCGAGCAAAAAAATCAGCACGCAGACGATCGTGGGCGTTGGAATCCTGACAGCTCTGGTGATTGTTCTGCAATTTGTTTCAATGTACTTGCTGAGATTCAGTATGTTCAGCATTACATTGACGCTTATTCCCATTGTGGTAGGAGCGGCGCTTTTCGACTGGAAATGGGGAGCGTGGCTCGGATTTGTGTTCGGAGTTGCGGTATTGCTTACAGGCGACGCGGCGGCGTTTATGGCGATCAACATTCCCGCCACTATTGCTACCGTGCTTGTTAAAGGCACAATGGCGGGACTCTGCGCGGGGCTTGTTTATAAGCTCCTTGAAAAGAAGGGCGAGGTCATAGCGGTTCTTATCGCGTCAATTACCGCCCCTGTCGTAAACACGGGAATTTTCCTCATCGCCTGCCGTCTGTTCTTCTTTGAAACCATCAAGGAATGGGGAGTGGCAAACGGCTTTGAGAACGTTGCCGCTTATATGTTCTTAGGGCTCGCGGGAACAAACTTCATTATCGAGCTCGGCACAAACTTAATCCTTAACCCCGTTGCGGTAAGAATTATCGGAATAGGCAAAAAAAAGTTCTTCAAAAAATAATCGAAAGCTCCCGTCTGTGAAAAGGCGGGAGCAATTCTATATCGGCTGTCTGAGTATAAAAAATCGGTTGTATCACGATGATGCGCGCAAACGCTCGTTATACAACCGATTTCATCAAATAACGCGCTCGATCGGCTTTTTTACTCGACCAAGACCGTGAGCCTGAACGCAGCAGCCATGCCGCCAAACCGCTCGGATTACAGCTTGTATCGCGCTGATAACCAATCCGTCGTTAATTCTCCGCAGCCCTGCGGAATTAACATAAACCACCGCGGCAGCAACCGTCCCCGGAAACGCCATATGCTCATACCCCGCGCCTTTGACCGCGCTCAGGGGATTTTGTGAGCGGGCTTGTGACAGCTGAAAGCAAAAATCGCTTTCGGCGCTTAAAGGGCAATGGCTTTTCCAAAGCGTATATACCGCCTTAGTGATGAAGAAACGCCGAGGTCTTTCGGTATTTCCGATTATATTTTAAACCTTTTTATAATTTTTGTCAAGGGCTTTTCGGATTTTTTAAGAAATTTTTAAAATTCGCGCGAATAGCTTGACAATTATTACGAAAAGTAGTAAAATAATAATGTATATTGTTTAGAGGTCAGATCTTCACCCTTAAAGATTAATTCTAACTTCTAACCTCTAACTTCTAACTACTAAAAGCAGGCGTTTGTATAGCTTGCCAAGGAGGTTTTTATGATCAAGGTCGTACTTAAAAACGGAGAGGAAAAGGAATTTGAGGCGGGAATAAGCGCGTTTGATGCTGCGCGCGAACTGGGGCTTGCGAAAACGGCGTGTGCCGCCGAGATCGACGGCAAGGTCTGCGATATGAGGACAAAGCTCGAAAAAGACTGCGCGCTGAATATCCTCACCTTTGCCGACGAGCAGGGACAGCGCGCGTTCAACCACACCGCTTCCCACGTTTTGGCACAGGCGGTAAAGCGCCTGTATCCAAACACAAAGCTTGCTATCGGTCCCGCTATCGACAACGGCTTTTATTATGATTTCGACACGGACGAGCCGTTCACAACGGAAACTCTGACAAAAATCGAAGCCGAAATGAAAAAGATCGTCAAGGAAAGCATAAAGCTCGAGCCTTACACGCTCTCCCCCGACGAAGCGATAAAGTATCTTGAGGAGCAGAACGAGCCTTACAAGGTCGAGCTTTGTAAGGAACACGCGGACAAGGGCGAGCCTATCTCATTCTATAAGCAGGGCGATTTCACCGATCTTTGCGCGGGTCCGCACCTTATGTCAACCTCGTCGGTAAAGGCTTTCAAGCTCACCTCCGTTACGGGAGCGTACTGGCGCGGCAGCGAGAAAAACAAGATGCTCACGCGTATCTACGGCACGGCTTTTCCGTCTAAGGACGAGCTGAACGCCTATCTCGAGCGCGTTGAGGAAGCTAAAAAGCGCGACCACAACAAATTGGGACGCGAGCTTGAATATTTCACGACCGTTGATTATATCGGTCAGGGTCTGCCCATACTGTTACCGAAAGGCGCGAAGGTCAT
>JAFLUE010000031.1 GCA_022508945.1 Oscillospiraceae bacterium | reverse complement strand
TGACCGGTCTTGACTTTGATGCGCAACGGAGCGAAGCGGAGTGAGCAATCAAAGTCAAGATTTTGAAATTATTTCAAATTAGGAGGCTTTATGGACAAAAATAAAGTAAGAACTTTGCAGGAGCTTATTGTCACGGCGGCAGCGGAATACGGCGACAAGGCGTTTGTGCGTGAAAAGAACGGCGAAAACGATGCCGACACATCATTCGCGAAGCTCTATGAGAACTGCCGAAGGCTGAGCGCGTTTTTAGCGGAGCGTTCGGGCAGTGAGCATTTCCACGCGGCGGTGATAGGCGCTACGAGCACGGCATATCTTACGGCATATTTCGGCACAGCGTGTGCGGGCAATGTCATAGTTCCGCTTGACGCACAGCTTATGGGAGAGGATCTGTGCGACCACCTGCGCCGCGCGGACGTTTCCGTGTTCTTCTATGACAAGCGTTTCTCGGCACAGCTTGCGGAGATAAAAGCGGGCTGCCCTATGATAACAACGTATGTCTGCTTGCAGGACGACAACACAGCAGAATATGTTTTGTCCGATGCGGTCGCTAAATATGAGCCTATGGAGTGGAAGCCCGTTGACCCCAAAACGCTTGCGGCTATCCTTTACACCTCGGGTACAACAGGAAAGAGCAAGGGCGTTATGCTGTCGCACGGGAATCTCATCGACAACACAATGTGTCAGGACGGGGAAAGCGACCCGACCGACGTGCTGATGACGGTGCTGCCTATACACCATGTATATTGCTTTACCTGCGATATTCTGCTATCTCTGCGCTATGGCTGCACGGTCTGCGTGAACGATTCAATGCTCCGCATACCTCAGAATCTTAAGCGCTTTAAGCCCACCATTATCTTGCTCGTTCCGATGATAGCGCAGACTATCTACAAGAAAATCCAGGCGGCTTCCGAACAAATGCCGAATGTTCCTATACGGGCGATCGCCGCCGACGTTTTCGGCGGACGGCTTAAGGGGATTTACAGCGGCGGCGCGTATCTCCCTCCCGAGCTTGCCGCGGGCTACCGAGAGCTTGGGATACCTATTTCGCAGGGCTACGGAATGACGGAGTGTTCGCCGAGAATTTCCACCGCGCGTTGGGACGACCCGAGCGTGGGCGACGTGGGTACTATCGTCAACGGCTGCGAGGTCAGGATAGTTGACGGAGAGATATGGGCAAAAAGCCCCTCGGTTATGCAGGGCTACTACAAAAATCCCGAGGCGACCGCCGAAACGCTCACGGACGACGGCTGGCTCATGACGGGCGACCTCGGATATGTAGATGAGAAAAACCATATTTTCATCACGGGGCGCAAGAAGAATCTCATTATTTTGAGCAACGGTGAGAACGTTTCCCCGGAGGAGCTGGAAAACAAATTCGCGGGTCTTGACTGGCTCGCGGACGTTCTGGTATACCCGGAGGACGGAGTTATAACGGCGGAAGTGTTGTTCAGCGCTGAATTTTTGCAGGCGCACAGCCGCGAAGAAGCGGTAAAGCTGTTCCGCGAACAGGTCGAAAAGATAAACAAGACCGTCACCTCGGCGAAAACGATACACTGTCTGCGCGTGCGCGACACGGAGTTCGACAAGACGACATCCAAGAAGATAAAGCGCCAACAGGCGACACAAGGCGAAAAAATATAAGTGATACTTATTTCAACAAAGCAGGTTCCAATATCCGAACAGCATACCCACGCACACTCGCTTTTGAGCAGAGCGCTGAAGGAATTCGGGATAAATTATGTTCCCGATGAGACGCAGGTTATTCGCGGCGAGCATGGCAAGCCCTCGCTTTCCGAACACCCCGAGGTGCGGTACAACATCTCTCACGCGGACGGGATAGCGGCGGTCGTTGTATCGGAATTCGAGTGCGGGATAGACTGCGAACGGATTCGTGCGTACAGACCGAGCGTATTGAAGCGCTGCTTTTGTGAGGAGGAACGTTCGGCGGTCGAAGCCGCTCCCGAATGTGAGCAAAACCTGATGTTCTTCAGGCTGTGGACGCTCAAAGAGGCTTATGTCAAGGCGCTCGGCAGAGGACTTTCGTTCCCGCTTCGCGAAGCCGCGTTTGCGTTTGAGGGAGATGATATTTTGACGGAGCTTTCGGAGTGGGCGTTTAAACAATACATTATCGGTAATGAGTTTATCGTGAGTGTGTGTAAAATCCGAAATGAACTTTCAATCAAACACGAATCGAACATGATATATCATCTTCATGCAGCGGAAGATATCTCCGTATACTTTAGATAAGCTCCGTTTGCGGATCGAAAATTATTTATGTCCGAACGAGTTATATTTGTCAGATCGGATCAAAACCGTATATTATGCGTCGTTCCCCCGCCTCAGGCGGGGGAACGATTTTATAAGTGGCAATTGGGATTATTAGATCAATGTAAATTGTTCGGGTTCGGGGAAATCATTCAGGTAGCCGAAGACAGCTTCGGGGCGGTATTCTATCCCTAAACTGCCGCACTGCTCCGTAAACAGCTCCCACAGTCTCCCGCCGTTCGGGGAGGGGATCTCATAGCTGTCTCCGAATTCCTTTATATAGCGCTGTTTCAAGCCCGGAAACAGGCGGTCGAGTTGGGAATAGTAGTATTCGCGGTCGCCGCTGCGGAGGGTCATGCCCATGCCGAAGCTCAATATCCCGTATACGTTTACTTCCGCCGACATTTCGACTATCGCGCGGACGTTTTCTTCCGTATCGTTGATAAACGGCAAAAGCGGACAAAACCACACCACCGTCGGAATACCGCGGCTGTTCATTTCACGAAGCACCTCAAGCCGCCGCGATGTCGGGCAGACGTTCGGCTCGACTTTCCCGCACAGATCATCGTCGGCGGTGGTGAGCGTCATTTGAACGACCGCCTTGGCTGAGCGGTTGATTTGTTCGATCAGGTCGATATCACGGAGTATAAGGTCGGATTTTGTCAGCAAAGAGACCCCAAATCCGTGTTCCGCTATTATCTCAAGACAGCGGCGTGTCAGCTCCAGCTCACGTTCCTCATGAAGATACGGATCGCACATCGCGCCCGTACCTATCATACAGCGGCGGCGCTTGGAGCGGAGCGCGGCTTTGAGCAGCTCGGGAGCATTCTCCTTTACCTCTATGTCCTCAAATTCGTGGGACATTTGATAGCACGCGCTTCGCGAGTCGCAGTATATACAGCCGTGAGAACAGCCGCGATATATGTTTATACCGTTTTTGGGGCTTAATATAGACTTGGCTTTGACAAAGTGCATAAGCGGTTTCCTCAACAAGTTTCAAAATTCTTTATTTGTGAACATCATGCTCCGGCTTATCCGCATTTCCCGCAGTTACTGCACCCATTACAGGTCGGACGCATTCCGCAGGTATCGCATTTCTCCCGAAATACAGGCTTGTATCTGTCCTCTTCGGCAATGGGAAAGCCCATGCTGTCATAAAGCTCAAAATGTATCGGCTTTCCTCTGAAGCTCATGCCCGACTTGTATGCCTGCTGACTTTGCATACCGTTGCCTTCGATACTGTACAGCTTTCTGTCCTTGATAAAACGTCTGCCCGTTCCTAAGAAAACAAAAGTGACATTGTTATCCGCGCATTCCTGTCTCAAAAGCTTTACCCAATCGAAATTGCACGGGCGGGAACCGTCGTAGTTCTCCCCGTCGCATAAGACCTGTTCTATCTGTCCCGTTTCGAGATACCTTCTTATGCTGACCTGACCGATAAACGGCGCACACATTACGCCCTTATGCCTGAACGGCAGGTCAAGAAGTATCGGTATGCGCTCGTCCGCGCGGCGCTGGTTTTCGGCAGTGACATTGAAGAAAATATTCTCCCAGCCGTCTCCCCAGTCCTTTGGCAGACAGTCCGCTGCTCTTTCGGGGCGTTTGGTCAGCAGAAAAAACACCACATCGCTTCGCAGACGCATGATCTCCCACGCTTCATCGCGCCACTCGTCCGCCTGCTCAAGAAAGAAATCCGACGTCATACAGACTCTTATCATCTCTCCGCTTTTTACCTTGTAATTGCCCTGTCTGTCCTTTTGAAGCGGATAATTAAAGCCCGACTTCGTGCGGAATATATCTGAACCGTCCTTATCTCTGAGCCTGTCGAGATAATACATATAGCAGTTGTCACAGCCCTCGCTTTTCCTGATACATCCGTGCCACGGATTCCATATATCATGCATATCTCTTCACCCCGGCAGTTTAAGGAACAAGCTTATAGGTCTTTATGTATGAGCCGATATCCGCGCCGCTTTGTATGTATCTGAGCAGCAGCTCTGCACAGGCGCGGCTGTCGCTTGCGGCGTGATGATGGTTAAGGGCTATACCGTAATACTCGCACATAACATTAAGGCTGTGACTCATATCCGGAAGCAGCTTTCTCCCGATCTGCACAGTACAAAGATATTTCGCGCTTTCCTTCCATTTGACGGAATACCCGTTCAGACAGCGCTTCAGAACGCCCATATCAAATACGGCATTGTGTGCGACAAGTATCCCTCCGCTCATATACGGCTCGATATTATTCCATATCTCGCCGAAGGTCGGCGAACCCTTGACGGTTTTTTCGCTTATTCCCGTAAGCTTTGTATTAAAGAAGTCAAAGTAGGTCTCGGGATCGATAAGAGAATAATATTCATCGACTATATTCCCGTTTTCTATGACCGTAATCCCTATCGCGCTCATTCGGTCGCTTAAACGATTCGGCGTTTCAACATCAAATACTGTAAATCTTGACATACCTCTACTTCCCTTCCAGAGCGCAGCTAAGGCTGTTCGGAACGCTCCTCGGACCTCTTATCGCGAAGATGCTGTATTCTTCTTTGAGCTTTTGAAAAGTAAACTGTGTTGGCGTAAATCTTTTTATCAGCTTTATTTTCATAAGCTTTGTTATCGTAAGTTCTTTTGTATGATAGTCATAGGGTATATCCGTTTGTGTGACCTTGCATTTATAAAGGATCGCCGAGACGGGCGCTCCCACATACATAAAAACGGTATCGCCTTTTCTGACGCCCGCGCCCTGCTTCCAATCTATGGTATCGGTTTTATCAAAGGCGTGTTCTATATCGTAGAATTTCGGATTCGCGGGGATAAGCCACTCTTTTGGCGGTCTGAGCTTCTGCTTTTTCTGCTTTGAAGCAGTTACGCCGTAGCTTGCGTCAAGAAGGTCGCAGATCGATCTCAAATCGACCGTCCCATTAAGCACCACGGAAAGCCAGTTTCCCCTGCTGATGTGATAACCGACATAATAGCCTTTTTGCTGTATCAGCAGATCTCTGAAAAGAATGTCGCCGAGCTTTATGTTCAGTATATCGACATTTCCGCTTTTTTTGCGGTCGATCTTCTCATACGGTATGTTCATTATAAGCCCATACCATTTTTGATTGTCCTCGTGCCGCAAAACGGCATAATCGGGAAATCTCTCCCAAAGGTATTCGGGCTTTGTGCCGTATTTCTTTTTTGCGTAGGCTAAAACCTCATTGCGAAGCGAGCCTTCGATCTTTCTCATAGCCGGATCCCCCCATGCCGCATTATCGTAAAAACAAACTGCCGCTTGACACTGCTTTATATCTATAGTATAATATAACTGCCTAAAACTGTCAAGGGGGCGCGAGATCAAAATATGTACGCAAAAACCCGTCAAGCAAAAGCGGACATCTCCGCGGGCTTATGCTCCAGATGACAGCCTGCGGTATCAAATATATTAAGGAGGCTTTGTGATGATATATACGGTGACATTCAATCCCGCAATAGATTATGTTGTGTATACAGATAAAGTGGAGGTCGGAGAAGTCAACAGAGCCGAAGATGAGAAGATCTGCTTCGGCGGAAAAGGAATAAACGTTTCGATAGTTTTAAACGAGCTTGGCATAAGGTCAAGGGCGCTGGGATTCGTGGCGGGATTTACGGGGGAGGCTATTGAAAGCGGGGTCCGCGAAAAAGGGATTGAAACGGACTTTGTTCATCTCCCAAAAGGCTTTTCGAGAATAAACGTAAAGATAAGATCGGACAGTGAGACCGAACTGAACGGAAAGGGTCCCGACATAGACGGCAGCTCGCTCAACGAGCTGTACAAAAAGCTTGACGCTCTCTCCGACGGAGATACTCTCGTGCTTGCGGGGAGCATTCCCGACAGTATGCCGTCCGATATCTACGAAAAAATTTTACGGCGCTTGTCAGGCAAAAACATCAGAGCCGTCGTTGACGCAACAAGGGAGCTTCTGACAAACACTCTGAAATACAAGCCGTTTCTAATAAAGCCAAACAGCCGTGAGCTTGGCGAAATATTCGGCGTATCGCCGAAAACCAAAGAGGACATCTGCGCGTATGCCGTAAAACTAAAGGAAATGGGAGCAAAAAACGTGCTGGTCTCAATGGCGGGTGACGGAGCGCTGCTTATAGACGAAAACGGCAAAACCCATTTCTGCGGCGCGTGTAAGGGTACGGTGAAAAATTCCGTGGGCGCGGGAGATTCGATGACGGCGGGTTTTATCGCGGGCGTTACGGGAGATCGCGAGGCGGATTACGATTATGCCCTCAGGCTCGGGACAGCCGCGGGAGGCGCCACGGCGTTTTCATACGGCTTGGCGGAAAGGGAGGATATTTTCGCGCTTCTTAAACAGCTTTAAATAACGTTTATGCCTTTACGAAGATAACGTGTTGACCGAATAATCGGGCGTAATTCGAGTGATAGCTAAGCTCCCGTGTCATGCTCGTTTTCAGCTCCCTTGACATTAATTCGGCAATATGCTAAAATAATTAAAAAGGGGGAAGCACGGTGATAAGAGCAGCAATATGTGATGATGAAAAGGATATGATCGATCATATGCGCGAGCATATTATGAACGAGTGTAAAAAGCAGAATATTGAGATCGTCATCGACGGCTTTGTCTCGGGCGAAGCCTTTTTAAAAGCACATAAGAAAAACGCGTTTGACGTGGTTTTTCTTGATATAGATATGCCCGAGATAAACGGCTTTGATATCGCCGAAAGCATAAACGACCGCGAAGGCGCGCTTATAGTTTTTGTAACGACACATGATGAGCTTGTATATTCCTCGATCAAATTCCGTCCGTTCAGATTTATACGAAAACCGTATCTTGAAAGTGAGCTGCCGGAATCGCTCGCCGCGGTGAACACGGAGATATCAAAGCGAAACGCGGGACGAAAATTCCCTCTCCGAACAAAAACAGGCGAGATCTTTCTTGATGTCGGCAATATCGAATATATAGAAATTTACGGACATTGGCTTCGGGTCGCCGTTTTCAAAGACGAATTCCCGGAATGCTACGGAAGCCTTTCGACGCTCGAAAAACAGCTTGCGGGATTTGATTTTGTGCGGGTACACAAGAGCTATCTCGTGAATCTGAAATACATTTACGCAATTGAAAAAACACAGATCGTTCTTGACGACAAAACAACTATCCCGCTGAGCCGATACAAGGCGGCGGAAGTAAAAGCAAAATTCAAGAGCTATCTACGGAGCGCGCTATGAATATATTTTCAACTTTCGTGGAAAGCCTTATACTTATAAGACTATGCAACAAATTTCTTGGTTTCAAAAGCAATAAATGGAGTTTTGTCAAATCATTTGTGTTTTTTCTGATAATATTTTCGACATCGCTTTTTATCGGTCTGATCCTCGAGTACCGCCTGCTTCTGTTCGGCATATTTTCGGCGGCGCTTTTTTTGCTGCTTTGCTTTGTCTACTGTGCGTTGTTTCTTAAGGGCAAGGTTTACGAAAAGCTGCTTATTTCCGCTTCTCCCATATTCATATTATATCCTGTGAAGCTTCTGACCGCGATAGTGTTTCGGTCATCAGACTATCCGTTTGCCGTCATAGATTTTGCCACGGCTTTATTCAGCGTTCTCATATACTTTTTCATTTGCGAACTTATTATCCGAAAGCGAAGACGCAAGGACTATTCTCTCAGCCCGTTTCAATGGGGGATCCAGACCGCCTGCTTTCTTATAACGTTTCTGATAGCGGGTCTGATCTTGATCTACGCGTTTGAAGGAAGCGGAAACCCGCTGCCGATCCTTTGGATCTTTTTATTGATCGCAATTCTGAATGTGCTGCTTTATATCATGATGAAAAGAATGCAGCGCAGCAGCGTTATAAAAGAGGAATACCGACTGTCGCAGATAAACCTTGCCGCACAGGAGAAATTTGCGGTTGAAACGAGAGAGCGTTACTCCGAAATGCGAACGCTTCGCCACGATATGAAGCATTATTTTACGGCAGCCGCCGAGCTTTTGTCCGACGGGAAATACGACGAGGCAAAGGATTATATCGAGCGCGTTCTGGACGAAAAAATAATCCCCTCGGCTGTCGGAGTAAGCACGGGCAGCGCGATAGTTGACGCGGTCATAAACAACAGGATCGCCGTCTGCGCTCAAAACGGCATTGAAATGAAATGTGTTATCGATTCCGTGTTCGGCGGGAACGATATTGATATAAGCATACTGCTGTCAAATCTGCTGGACAACGCCATAAACGGCTGTGACAGGCAAAATCCCAAGCTTGAACTGGTTATGGGAACAAAAAAGTCACTCACATATGTCATTGTAAAAAACAGCATCGAAAGATCGGTGCTGGCGGAAAATCCCGAGCTTAAAACCGACGACGCCGACAAATCATCTCATGGCTTCGGCATAGGCTCCGTTCGCAGGATCGCCGAAAAACACGGCGGAAGCGTTGAATTCAAGGAGGAGGATAATCTGTTTATCGCCGAGGTCTGGCTTGAAAAGTAATACCACTTGCGCTGAAATAAATACCATTTGCGCTGAAGCTATTGCAATTTGTTTTCAAATCCATTAAAATGTGGACAGAAAACAAATCGCGGGGATGCGGCGCAGGTGGGACAAACATATCGCTGTCGCGATATATCCGCCGTCGGAAAAAATTCCGAGATAAGCTTTCCTGTAAAAATTATCTGAATTATGAGGTGGATATATGAACGCATTAAGCTTAAAAAATATCGGAAAGATCTATAACAATGGCAAAAACAACGCCTGCGAGGCACTCAGAAACGTTGACCTTGAAATTGAAAGAGGAGAGCTTATAGCTGTCATCGGTCAGTCCGGCTCGGGAAAATCAACGCTTTTGCATATTATAGGCTGTATAGACACGCCGACATCGGGAGAGCTGGTTGCTTTCGGAAAGGAAGTAAATTTCAAAAACTCAAAAAAGCTTGCTGAGTATCGGAACAAAAAAATAGGATTCGTGCTTCAGGATTTCGGGCTGATACTCGGAGAAACGGCGCTTGAAAATGTCAGGGTACCGCTGTTGTTTTCTGATATTAGATATTCAAAAACCAAACAAATGGCCTTGGACGCGTTAAATATGCTCGGAATCGCAAATCTGGCAAACAAGCGCGCAAATCAGCTTTCGGGCGGTCAGAAGCAGCGTGTGGCTATCGCGCGCGCTCTCGTAAACGACCCCGATATGATACTCGCGGACGAGCCTACGGGCGCTCTCGACAGCAAGACCGCCGCCGATATCATAGGTGTATTCAAGCAGATAAATTCCGAGGGAAAAACTGTCGTTATAGTGACTCACGATTTAGGTATCGCTCAGCAATGTGACCGCGTTATAAAAATATCCGACGGGGAGATCATCTGATAATTAAAGACCGCTGCAGCAAGCCGTTTGTACGGTTTGCTGCGGCGGCTTTGCGTTTGAGGCTGACATTCATACAGCAATTTTCACTTGACAAAAGCGTTTATTTGTAGTATAATTTATAAAGCATATACTGAAAACAAAAGAAGCCGGAATAATAAAAACTCCCGTATGTGGCGAGGAAAACACCGCCGGAAGATCGCCCTGCAAAGCAGGGCTTTTTTGTTTAACGGCAAATGCTCCGACGGAACAACATCAGCTCGGGCGAACCGAGCTTCGACGGAATGGGTCTTGTTTCGGCAGTAAAAATATCAGGGGTGAAAAAATGCATACCGAATTTTTGATGGGCAACGAAGCAATCGCCATGGGTGCGATCGCCGCGGGGATAAATGTGGTTTCGGGATATCCCGGCACACCCTCGACCGAGGTTTTGGAAACCGCGGCAAAGCTGAATAACGGCAAGCTTTATGTGGAATGGTCGGTAAACGAAAAAGCCGCTCTGGAGCTTGCCGCGGGCGCCGCTTATACCGGAGCCCGAAGCATCGTCACAATGAAGCAGGTGGGGCTGAATGTCGCGTCAGATCCCCTGATGAGCCTTGCGTATGTCGGAGTTAAGGGCGGAATGGTAGTCATGGTCGCGGACGACCCCGGACCTATCTCCTCTCAGACGGAACAGGACACGAGACATTTCGCCGCTTTTTCCAAGCTTCCGTGTTTTGATCCATCCTCGGTCCAAGAGGCATATGATATGATACAGGACGCGTTTGTTTTCTCCGAGCAGTATCATACGCCCGTTATCTTCAGACCGACGACCCGCGTATGCCACGGCTACGCGTCCGTTAGCGTAAAAGAGCCTGATGAATACACGGTTATAAAACCCGAAGGGTTTATAAAGGATTCGTCAAAATGGGTCATTTTTCCGAAGCTTTCCTATCGGAATCATGTGATGATAGAAAAAAGAAACACAAAGCTTTGCGACGTTTTTTCCGATTATGACAAAAACCGTATATATCAGTCGTCGGACGCGAACTGCAAAAAAGGCATAGCGTCACACGGAATAAGTTTTTCCTATGTATCGGAGGAGCTTAAGGACAAAGATGCCCCGAGAATTTTTAAGGTTTCTACGCCGTTTCCGTTTCCTGAAAAGGCGGCTGTTGAATTTTTAACAGGGCTTGACGAGGTATTGTGCATAGAGGAATTAGACCCCGTAATTGAACGGGAGCTGACATATATCTGCGGCAAATACCGTCTGCCCGTCAGAATACGCGGAAAGCTCACCGAGGATATCCCCGCCGCGGGAGAAAACACACGCGAAAGCGTTATGAGGGCGATTTACGGTTTTATGGAATGGGAACTTCCCAAAAGCGACCCTCTTTTTGAACCGCCGGAGCTTCCGATACGTCCGCCGGTGCTTTGCGCGGGCTGTCCCCACCGCGCGTCGTTCTACGCGGTAAAGGAAGCTATGAAGGGCAAAAAAACGATCTTCTGCGGCGACATCGGCTGTTATACACTCGGAAACGCCATGCCGCTCGATATGGTAGATACCTGCCTTTGTATGGGCGCGGGCGTGAACATAGCTCAAGGCGTGGGTAAAATTGAACCCGACACATACTGCTTTGCGTTTGTGGGCGATTCAACGTTTTTTGCCTCGGCGATAACGGGAGTTGTGAACGCGGTTTATAACCAGGCAAATATGACCCTGATCGTTCTCGACAACTCCACCACCGCCATGACGGGACACCAGCCCCACCCCGGCACGGGGCGCACAATGATGGGAGAGATCGTTCAAAAAATATCTATAGAGCAGGTTTTAAAAGGGATCGGAGTTGCGGCTGTGGAAACCGTTGACCCTCTTGAGCTTGACAGTGCCGTTTCCTGCGTAAGGAAAATGTCCGAACTTGACGGAGTAAAGGCAATTATTTTCAGATCTCCCTGCATAGCTGTTGTTAAGCCCTCCGAACCAAAACGGGTAAACGAAGATATCTGTGTTCACTGTAAAAAATGCATGACCTCGCTCGGCTGTCCCGCGATAACCGTACAAAACGACGCGGTCTGTATCGACAGCGCCTCCTGCACGGGCTGCGGACTGTGCGAACAGGTTTGTCCCGTAAACGCCATCAGCGGAGGTGAAGGTCATGAATAAGAATATTTTGCTCTGCGGCGTAGGCGGACAAGGGACGGTGCTTGCGTCAAAGCTGCTTGCGGCAGCCGCCATGGAGAAAGGACTTCCCGTCATGAGCGCCGAAACCATCGGCATGGCGCAAAAGGGCGGCAGCGTTTTCAGCCACCTGCGCGTGGGAGAGGGTATACAAACGCCGATGCTCAGGGAAAAAACCGCCGACGTAATCATCGGCTTTGAACCCGCGGAGGCGGTAAGAATGCTTCCGTATCTCGCGGAAAACAGCTGGGTCATAGTAAACAAATGTCCCGTTATCCCCGTTACATCGGTATTAAAAGCGTCGTCATACGACGGCTCTGAAATGGTTGAATATCTGAGGCGTCAAGTAAAACATCTGATAGTTATTGACGGTGCGGCTGCCTGCCGCGAGGTCGGCTCGCCGAAGGCACTGAATATGGTTTTGCTTGGCGCGGCGCTTAAAAGCGGAGCGCTGCCGTTTACGGCAGAGGATATCAAGAGCGTCATGCAAAAGCGGGTAAAACCACAGTTTTATGAATTGAACTGCCGCGCCTTGGACTATAAGAATTACACGGCGGAGGCGTGAAAGGAAGGTAACGGAAATGAAAATATCAAAAGAACAGATAAAATCGGTAAACAGCCGCATAGCCGCGCTTACAGCCTCGGGCAGCTTCTACGGCGAAAAGCTCAAGGCAGCGGGCATTTCGGAAATACAAAGCGCAGAGGAATTTGAACAGCTTCCGTTTTCCGAGAAAAACGACCTGCGCGACGCGTATCCGCTGGGGCTGATGACGGCTCCCGAAAGCGAGATCGTCCGCATACATTCTTCGTCGGGAACTACCGGACTTCCCGTCATAATCCCTTATACCGCAAAGGACGTTGACGACTGGGCGATTATGTTCAGCCGCTGTTATGAAACGGCGGGGATCACGCCTATGGACAGGATACAGATAACCCCCGCCTACGGTCTTTGGACAGCAGGCATCGGCTTTCAGAACGGCGCGGAAAAGCTCGGCGCAATGGTCATCCCCATGGGACCCGGCAACACCGACAAGCAGATACAGATGATGATCGACCTGAAAACTACTGTTCTTTGTTCAACATCTTCCTATGCCCTGCTTCTCGCGGAGGAGATCGAAAAGCGCGGGCTGCGCGATAAGATACATCTGAAGAAGGGCGTTTTCGGTTCAGAGCGCTGGGGAGATAAGATGCGCGAGACAATTTCCGAAAAGCTTGGCATAGAGCTGTATGATATATACGGTCTGACCGAGATATACGGACCGGGTATCGGAATAAATTGTCCCCACAACAAGGGTATGCATTATTGGGACGATTATATTTATCTCGAGATAATCGACCCGACTACAGGTAAAAACCTCCCCGACGGCGAGGTGGGCGAGATCGTAATTACCACTCTCGTAAAAGAGGGCGCGCCGCTTATCCGCTACAGGACCCACGACCTGTCGAGAATAATCCCCGGGACCTGCGAATGCGGCAGCAGATTTCCGCGTATAGATACCATAATCGGGCGTTCGGACGATATGATGAAGATAAAGGGCGTAAACGTCTTTCCGGCACAGATAGAGGAGGTCCTCAAAGCCTTCCCCGAGCTGTCAAGCGAGTATCAGATACGTATTTCGCATTTGGACGGCAAGGACACAATGCGTATTTATGTCGAAACAAACGGCTCTGTTGATTTTATGGATCTGAGCCGTCGGATAGCCGAAAAGGTCAAGAGCAAAATAGGCTTTACACCTCTTGTAAAGCCTGTGGAAATAGGTGTTCTGCCGCGAAGCGAGAAAAAGACAAAGCGTATCATCGACGAGCGCTATGACTGATATCGGGATACGGCTTTAATCCGAATCATTGAACAAATATATGCCTTCAATTGTTTTGAAAAGCAAATTGAGGGCATTTTTTCATATCATACTATTTTTAATTGGCAAACATCGCTTTTTGTCTTGAAAAATTATACACAATAGTGTATAATGTATGTATAATATCTTTCGATATGGAGTAATGACCATTAAAAATGGAGGATAATTTATGAAAAAGGAAACAAAACGCAATTCCTTCGGAGGCACTATCGGCTTTGTACTCGCGGCAGCGGGAAGCGCGGTCGGGCTCGGCAACATCTGGAGGTTTCCGTATCTTGCCGCAAAGGACGGCGGGGGTATGTTTTTGCTGGTTTATATCATACTGTCGCTGACCTTCGGCTTTACCCTTTTGATAACAGAGGTCGCTATCGGACGCAAGACAAAGCAGAGTCCGCTGGTGGCATACGGAAAGCTGAGTAAAAAATGGAAATGGCTCGGCGTTGTCGCGAGCCTTGTTCCGGTTATTATAATGCCATATTATTGCGCGATCGGCGGCTGGGTACTGAAATACTGTATCGCGTATATTACGGGCAACGGCTCGTTGACCGCCGAGGACGGCTATTTTACCGGATTCATTTCCACAGAGGCAGAACCGGTCATAATGATGACAATATTCCTCGCGGTTGCGGCATTTATTGTGTTCCGCGGGGTAAACAAAGGCATCGAGTCATTTTCCAAGATCCTTATGCCAGTTTTGGTCGTGCTTGTTATAGTGATAGCCGTATTTTCCATAACTATCAGCCACACGGACGCGGACGGAACGGAACGCACGGGTCTTCAGGGACTTGCTATTTATCTGATACCCGATTTCAGCGGCATGACAGTCGGAAGATTCCTGTCGGTCGTATTGGACGCGATGGGGCAAATGTTTTTCAGCCTGAGCGTGGCAATGGGCATTATGATAACTTACGGCTCATATCTGAGCGATGACGCGAAGCTCGGAAAATCCATAAACCATATTGAAATATTTGATACGGCCGTTGCTATGCTGGCGGGAGTTATGATAATCCCGGCGCTTTATACCTTTGCGGGAAAAGAAGGCATGGACGCGTCAGGCCCGGGGCTGATGTTTGTGACACTGCCGAAGGTGTTTGCGGCTATGGGGGATATCGGGTATATCGTTGGCTGTATGTTTTTTGTTATGGTGCTTTTCGCCGCTCTGACAAGCGCCGTTTCCATAATGGAAGCTATAGTTTCGGGAATAATGGATAAGTTCCATCTATCCAGAAACAAAGCGGTCATAACGGAAACAATTATCGCGCTGGTAATGGGTATAGCGGTATGCTTCGGATATAATCTGCTTTACTTCGATATAAAACTTCCGACAGGCGGTTCCGCACAGATCCTTGATATAATGGATTTTGTCAGCAATAACATACTCATGCCCATCGTCGCTATCAGTACCTGTATTCTTATCGGCTGGATATTAAAGCCCCCGGCGATAATTGAGGAGGTCGAAAAAACAGACAGCAAAATGGGCAGAAAGCGGCTTTATGTTGTCATGATAAAATTTATCGCGCCCGTTATGCTGGTGATCTTGTTCCTGAAGTCGCTCGGCGTGAGTTTTTGATCCCCGATTTATTAAGCAAACAGAAAAACCGCTGTCGATAAGGAGCGCGATATAGAAATATCGCGCGAATCGAGCAACAGCGTTTGACAAAGTTCCGCGTGCGGAACGTATTGTCAAACGCGGCTCGCCTTTCGACAGCGGTTTTTATTCTCAAAAAACAATGTACCGATAATTGCGTGCGGTTTTCGGATAAACACAATCGCCCCGAACCAATACGCTCTTACTCCTCATTGATTTTCCCTTCCTCGATAAGCTCCAACAGCGCGTTTACATATTTCTCGTTCAACTGTGTACCCGATACGCGCTTAAGCTCCGCTATTACCTTTTCCAGCGGCATCTTGGTTCGGTATGGTCTTGTGGAATACATGGCGTCAAAAGTATCCGCCACAGCTATCATCTGTGCCACGGGCGGGATCTCATCCGCCTTTTTCCCGAAAGGATAGCCCTTTCCGTCTATTCGTTCGTGGTGGAATCCCGCTCCCAATGCAAGCTCGGGTAAAACATCAACCTCTTTAAGGATATTATATCCGTTGATGGCGTGTTTTTTCATTTCCAAAAACTCTGCTTCGTCAAGCCTGCCGGGCTTGTTGAGAACCTCATTCGGCACAAGGATCTTTCCTATATCGTGCATAAGTCCGATATTGTAGAATTTCTCTACCTCGGTTTCGCTGTAACCCACCTTTTCGGCTATCATCTTTGTGTATTCCGCCACACGCGAGGAATGTCCGTTGGTATATTGATCCTTTACGTCAATGCTCTTGGCAAAAACCTGAATAAGCTCTCTGATAAAGGTCTGGTTTTCCTTTTCTTTCCTTATCAGCTTTGACATTTTATGGCGGATAAATGCCCAGATGATAAGGAACGCTACCAAAGCGACCACGACCGCTATGATAAGCCAGAACCACCAATTCTCATAAAGCTCCTTTTCCACTGTGATATTTACGGCAATTGAGTTTACCTCTTTTCCGGTCATAACGTCAATTATCGACATATGGAAAACATACTCGCCGCTGTGAGGGCGCGTAAAGCTTATCGGCTTCATCTCATGCTTTGCGACGACCGTCGGTTTGTCGTCAAAGCCTTCTATATAATAACTCACCTGGGGATTATGCGCGTATGTCATGGCATAAGCGTAGATAGTCAGACGCTTACAGCCCGACGGGATAAAGATCGTATCCCCTTCTTTTACAAAAATCTCCTCGCCGTCTATTTCGATAAACGGAACCGTCAGCCTTACGTCATTCTTTCCTTCTCTGGCGGTATTTATGTTTATGCTGCTTACGCCCGAGCTGCCTGCGATATACAGTGTTCCTTCCGGCGAAATATAGCTTCTGGAGTTTGATGTCGCGATACTCGGCAAGCCGCTTCGGATATCATAGAAGGAATACAGCAGCTCGCTATCCGAAAGGAGGTCGTCTCCGTTGACAAAATATATGCCGTTGCTGCTCAAAATCCAGATGCCGCCGTTTGCGTCAAACTGCATATCACTGTTGTTTGAATACGGGAAATTCGACAGTGTATGTATGACTTCGTTCTTCATATAGGCAATGGAGTTGCTTGTAACGATCCAGTATATGCCTCTTCGCTTATCCTTGTGGAGCTGCTTGATGACCTGCGACTTCAGACCGTCATCCAATCCCAGACTCCTCAGCGTCTTGTCTTTTAATATATACAGCCCACCGCCGTCGCTGCCGAAATAGATACTCCCATCATCGCCCTCGGCGATGCTCAGTATCTCTGTGTTGGCGATGCCGTCCTCTTCATTAATGGTGTCTGTTATCCTTCCGTCCTTTATCAGGTTCACTCCGCCGCTTGACGCAACGGCGATAGTGCCGTCCGACAGCTCTGTAAGCGTTCTTACCTTGTTTGATACCATTCCCGCCGCTTCATTGAAAATATCGTATGTGCCGTCTCCATGATAGCAGATAAGACCGTAATCGGTCGTGGTGCTGTAGGTACACAGCCAGAGATTGCCCGCCGAATCCGCCTTGATACTGCGTATTCTTACCCCCTTCAGCAAGTCTGTCAGAACATTTGTTTTTTGGTTGTAATACTTATCCAGAAGCTGAAGTCCGACATCCGTGCCGATATACAGCTCATCCTGATAGATGTAGGTGGTGTTTACTACTACATGGTCCAGACCGGAAATTCCCGTGATATCTACAAACGGAGATCTCACGACCTTCATAACGCCCTGTCTTGAGGACGCGCACCAGATATTCCCCTCAAAGTCTTCCATTATGGAGTTTATCGTGCTGGTCATCGCGGAATTTTTCAATTCCTTGTATTTCATATTTTCATTAAAGTAGCCGAGTCCGTTGTTTGAGGCTACCCATATTTTGTTGTCCGAAGCAAATAAAATGTCGTTGATATATTCATTCGGAGCGGCGGAAAGAGTTTTCTTGTTCCTCATACCTTCAAACATATTTCCGCATATGATATTGGAGCTGCCTGTGCCTATATAGACCTTGCCCCTTTCGTTCGGGTCGGGCGTAATGCAGGTCGAATCTTTGATTCCAAGTTCTTCGGGGGTATAAAACGAGGTGATCTCCAGATTTTCGAGCGCAAAGATACAGTTGTCCATTGTGATGCCGTATATGACTCCGTCAATATCTACCTTTAAACGGCGGACATACTTGTCTTTGATCCTGTCGTCCTGTAAATGGTGTACTATGCCATCGCTGTCGATATATCCTATGCCCTCGGTCGACGCGGCAACTATATTCCCCGCTCCGTCCTCGGCGATTGAGCGGATGGACAAGGAATTCAGCCCCTCGCTTTTGCCCCAGAACCTGAACTGTGCGTTT
The DNA here is from genome assembly GCA_022508945.1 of Oscillospiraceae bacterium. Classification (GTDB taxonomy): domain Bacteria; phylum Bacillota; class Clostridia; order Oscillospirales; family Ruminococcaceae; genus CAG-115. Next base: position 862 of record JAFLUE010000031.1, on the reverse strand, counting down.
TGGCGCACAGCGATACCGCTGTCGTTTGTTCCTATCCACAAACGGTCCTTAGAATCCACAAACAGACAGTTTACGTTGGCAATGCCGGTGGACAGATCAAAGTGAGTGAAATTCATCCCCTCATAGCGCGTAAGACCGCTGTATCCGCCGATCCAGATAAATCCGATGTCGGTCTGGGCTACAGCGTTTGCTTCCGATGCCGAAAGACCGTTGCTGTTATCATAAAGAAAAGTGAAGTATCCCTTCTCATCTTCAATCGTATCGGCATAAACATCGCGGGAGGGGATCAACAGACATGAAACCGCGAATACCGCCGAAAACAAACACAAAAACAAACGCCCGATATGAAATGATAACCTATGTCTTTTCATAAATTTGCCCCCATATTTGTTTGAAAGTTCTCCCCGAAAACAACAGGGACCTCTCCAAACAAACCACCAAAAATCCTATTTACGGAAATGAGCCTACCATATTTTAATTATATCATATTTTGTTAAAAAAGTCAACTATAAAAACCACTCCGCTGAGCGGTAATAACAGCAGGAGCAATCGCATATTCAGTAAACTGTATAAATTCTCAGTGAGATTATTGTTAAAAATAACACATTGACATTTTTCTATTTGTTGCATATAATATAGATAGAAATTCGTGAATGTGAGGTGAAGCAAGTGGAGATCGACACCAAACGCGCCGCCGTTATCTTCAAAGCGTTCTGCGATGAAAACCGCGTTAAGATACTGCAAATGCTGAAAAGCGGAGAAAAGTGCGCGTGTAAGCTGCTGGAGGAAATGAACATCACCCAGCCGACGCTCTCGCACCATATGAAGATACTCTGCGACAGCGGCATTGTTGAGGGGCGCA
>JAFLUE010000030.1 GCA_022508945.1 Oscillospiraceae bacterium | reverse complement strand
TATGCGCGAGGGCATTGAAATCAGTATAATAAAAGCATTTATATTTTTATTATATCATACGATTGCGTTTTTGTCAACCGACTAAATGACATGCAAAAATACATAGTTTTCCTATCGTAAATTCATCTATTTTGACTATTGATTTTTCATGGTGAAAATAATATAATAAATGACAGGGAATGAGGTCTCCCTTAGCAAACGCTAAAACCGCTTTTTAAGCTGATGACTTCTGCGTTTTGACGCGGAAGCTGTCGGCTTTTTTATTTGGAGCCGTGATGTGGATAGGCTCTTTTGGAGGTATTTATGCTTTTAAGTTTTGCGCTGATATTGCTTTGCGGAATGGCGGCGGGCTTCGTGTGTAAAAAAATACGATTCCCCGCGCTGTTTGGAATGATACTTGCGGGGATCGCACTCGGTCCGTTCGCACTTAATTTGATCGACAGCTCGGTTTTGGATATCTCGGCACAGCTTCGGAAGATCGCGCTTGTGGTCGTGCTGATAAGAGCGGGGCTTAAGCTGTCGCTCGATGAGCTTAAGAAAGTCGGGCGTCCGGCGGTTTTGATGTGCTTTGTGCCGGCTTGTTTTGAGATCGGGGGAATGGTGCTTATCGCGCCTGCGGTTTTGGGTATCTCCGTTATTGACGCGGCGATACTCGGCGCGGTTATTGCGGCGGTATCGCCCGCGGTCATCGTTCCGAAAATGATAAAACTTATTGATGAAAAATACGGTACGGATAAGGCGATACCGCAGATGATCTTAGCGGGAGCGTCTGTTGACGATGTGTTTGTTATAGTGCTGTTTACGACCTTTACGGGGCTTGCTCAGGGCGAGAGCGTTTCCCCCGTCTCATTTGCGAAGATACCCGTTTCGATCATACTCGGTATTGCCGCAGGCTTAGCGGCGGGGTTGGTTATGTATCTGTTTTTTAAGAAGATGCATATAAGAGACACCGTTAAAGTCCTGATCGTTTTGTGTATAGCGTTTCTGCTGTGTGCGGCGGAAGACAACTGGGGTGAAATAATACCCTTCGCGTCGCTTATCGGTGTTATGGCAGCGGGGCTTGAGCTGCGGCGGAAGGCTCCCGAGCTTTCCGCAAGGCTCTCAAAGCGCTTCGACAAGATCTGGGTCATGGCGGAGATCATTTTGTTTGTGCTTGTGGGAGCGTCGGTCAATATCACAAGCGCAATGGACACGGGGCTTAGGGGAGTGTTGTTGATTTTGGCGGTGCTTGTATTCAGGATCATCGGGGTTTTGGTATGTCTTATCGGGACAAAGCTTAACCTCAGAGAGCGCATCTTCTGTATGCTTGCGTATACCCCGAAAGCAACGGTCCAGGCGGCTATCGGAGGTCTGCCGCTCGCTATGGGCTTATCCTGCGGAAATGTCGTGCTTACCGTGTCGGTCATAGCTATACTGTTGACCGCGCCGCTCGGCGCGTTTGCGATCGACCTTACTCACAAAAAATTCCTAAGGCATGAAGAATAAAAACTCCCCCTCGGCTGAGGGGGATTCAGCTATTATTCGGCACCGTTTATTATCTCGTCCGCTTTTTTCTTTGTTATTACACCGTTTTCGACCATACGTTCAAGCACCTGCGATACACGCTGTTTCGCAAGCCCTATGTTTTCGTCAGGGGAATAGACCGAAGGCGCGTTTATAACTCCCGCGAGCATAGCCGCTTCATATGGCGAAAGTTCGCTCGGCGGTTTTTTGTAATATCCCATAGACGCGTTGTAAATACCGTAATAGCCGCTTCCGAAGTAGGCGGTGTTTACATAAAGCTCAAATATCTCGTTTTTGTCATAGCAATATTCGAGCGCAAACGCGGCATAGACCTCGGCGGCTTTTCGTTCGAGCTTCTTTTCACGGGTAAAAAGTATATTTTTCGCGGTCTGCTGGGTTATGGTGCTTCCGCCCTCGGCGAACGACAGTGTTCTGATATCCGTCCACAAAGCCCGCACAACGGCTATGATATCGATTCCGCGGTGCTTTTCAAACCGCCTGTCCTCAACTGAAATGACAGCGTTTATGTAAAATTCGGACAGCTCGGAATACGGCGTGAAGTTTTCCTCTGAACGTATATCCGATACGCGTTCTTTGATCGAGCGCTCGGATATCGCGCCGCGATACATCATATAGCCCTTGGCTGCGAAAAAGATACCGACCGCGGCGGCTGTACAAAACAGAATTACGATCAGCCCAAGCAAACACTTTACGAAAATATGCCGTTTCTTTTTCATATCCGCTCCTTAGATTTGCCAAAATCAGCGCATCTTCCCGATAAGAAAATCCATAGCCTTTATGATAAGGTAAATTATGCCTATCAATATCCCCGCGGGGACAGCGGCTGCCGCAATAAGCACAAAGCCTATCCTCAGCACACATTTTACTGCTGCTTTTCTGATGCTTTTTCTTTTAGGCTGCTTTTTGAATTGAACGGTGTTTGCGGGGCAGGGAAGGGGATTTTGTGATAACTCGTTCATTTTCCGTCCTCCCCGAAGCCGCTTACTATTTTGTAGTAAGCGTTTGAAGTCAGCTTGTAGACGATCGTATAGAACACTGCGAAAACAGCCGCGCTTATTGCGGTTGTAGCGGCGAAAAGCGGAACGTTATTCAGGTTAAACATCAGCAAAAGCTTTTGTATTATCGGGAACGCGAAGGTTATGTGCATTGCCGCAAACACAAGCGGCAGGAAAAATACCGTAAGAAGCTGGGAGTTTATTGTTTTGCGTATATCGCGCTTTGTCATGCCGACCTTTTGCATTATCTCAAACCGCGCTTGATCCTCATAACCCTCGGATATCTGTTTGTAGTAGATAATAAGCACAGCGGCTATGATAAACACAAGGCTCAAAATAATGCCGATATAGAACAGCGAGCCGAACATTCTGTAGAAATCCTGTCTTTCGGCGTCGCGCGAAGCAACCGATGATCTATAGATCCCATATTTCGCGATCGTGTCATTGCCTGCGCGGAACTTGTTCCATATGGCGATATAAAGTTCATTTTGGATCTCGGTGTTTTTGCCTGTGTCAAAATCGTATTCTATCTCATAGCTCAGCATCGGATCGCCGTTATAATTGGCGAGTCTGTCAATTCCTTGTATCGCCGCCGACAGATCGGGAACAATAAGCATTATTGTCGGCATGATAAGCATAGCGCTGTTTCCCGAAACAACAAAGCTGTCCAAGGTCTTTGCTATCTCAAAGCTCCTACCGTTTTCAAATGAGATGGAATTTCCGTTGAAATTGCCGCGGAACACATACATAAGCGCCTCGCCGTCATTCAGCGTTTCATTTTTTCCGCTCATGGCGTTGTAGTCGGACAGGGGCATAAAATAAAACTGATAAACGTTTGAATAGGTGTCGAGATTTACATTATCGACTGCCGTTACATCAAGCGTCACATATCCGTCCTTAAGCATTCCTCCGGTGCCTATCTGCCTGCAGCGAACGATATTTTCGGGATTAACGCCGTGAGAATTTGCGGCTTCGTCAATATCACTGAAAATCGCGTTTACGTTTTCGTCCGAAAGATATGAGTTGTCGGATACGGAAAAGCTCAGGTTTATTTCCCGCGGATAGCGAAGATTTATCGCGCTTTCCTCGCCGAAATACAGACAGGCTGTGGACGAAAGCATAACAAGGACCATTGTAGCCAAAATGCATATTGACGCAAGCCCCGCCCCGTTTCGCTTCATTCGGTAAGCCATTGATGATATCGAAATAAAGTGATTCGGCTTGTAGTAATAGCTCTTGTTCTTCTGCAAAATGCGGCAGAACACGACCGACCCCGAGATCATCACAAGATACGTTCCCAAAATGACCATAACTACCGCCAAAAAGAATATCACAAGAGCAACAACGGGATTCTGTATAGTTACCGCAAGATAATATGCCTCCACCAAAAGCAGTATCCCGATAATGCCGAGGATAAGGTTTCCCTTTGGCGGCTTTTCGCCCGCGTTTTCGCTTCGCAGCAGGGAAACGGCGCTTGAAAAATGAACCTGCCGTATTGAGTTTAACAGAAGCAGGAGAAATATTATCCCGAATATTATAAGCGTCATCAAAACGGAAACAACAGATATCGAAAGGCTGTACGTAACCTCTCCGTGCATAACGTTGACCATTCCAAGCTCGGCAAATTTTGAAAACGCTATCCCCGCCAACAGTCCGCCGCCTGTCGAAATTGCCGCGATAATAATAATTTCCCAGAAGAGAATACCCGCTATGTTTCGTTTTCCCATTCCGAGAATGTTGTATAAGCCGAATTCCTTTTTCCTGCGCCGCATTAAAAACGAGTTTGTGTAAAAAAGGAATATCGCGGCAAAGATCGCGATGACCCAGCTTCCAAGCTCGAAGATCGCCCGCATTGTCGCGCCGCCGCTGATATGATCTATAACATCACACGTAGCTAAATACTCGACAATATAATACATCATCACCATGCCCGTACAGGTAAGGATAAACGGCAGATACATACGCTTGTTTTTTCTTATTCCGTCCGCGGCGAGTCTTGGATAAAAGCCTGTTTTCATTTTCTTATCCCTCCCGTAGCAAGAAGGGTAAGAGTATCGCTTATTTTCTGATAGAGCTGTTCGTTTGTGTCATTTCCGCGGTATATCTGGTGGAAGACCTCTCCGTCTTTTATAAACAACACTCGGTTTGCGGAGCTTGCGGCTTTTACGGAGTGAGTTACCATTAAAATCGTCTGACCCATGGCGTTTACCTCCGAAAACAGCCTCAAAAGCTCGTCGGTCGCCCGTGAATCAAGCGCGCCTGTCGGTTCGTCCGCCAGAATGAGCTTCGGGCTTGTTATCATAGCTCTCGCGACCGCCGCGCGCTGTTTCTGACCGCCGGACACCTCATACGGATATTTTTTCAGAATGTCGGTTATCCCGAGCTTCGAGGCTATAGGCATAAGCCTCTCGCGCATTTCCTTGTGGTTTTTTCCCGCAAGCACAAGCGGCAGATAGATATTGTCCTCGAGCGTAAAGGTGTCGAGGAGGTTGAAATCCTGAAAAACAAAGCCGAGATTATCTCTGCGGAAGGCGGCAATTGCGGATTCCTTTACATCTTTCAGGTCTTTTCCGTCAAGAATGACCGTTCCGCCTGTCGGCTTGTCCAGAGCCGCGAGGATGTTTAAGAGCGTTGTCTTTCCCGAGCCTGACTCGCCCATTATCGCGACGTATTCTCCGACCTCAACGCTGAAATTCACATTTTTCAGCGCCTCGACCTTGTTTCCCCCGAAGCGGGTCGAATATACCTTTTTAAGCCCGCTTACATCCAAAATGATCATAAATTTTCCTCCAATCGATTTTCTGAATATATGATATCAAAAATCGGAGGTGTTCCGCAATCGATTCGTCTTACATTTGCCGCACTCAATCTTACATTTTTGTAAGGTCGGGTTTTGAATTGTTATTCTTTGCCTATCTTGTATTGCTCCAAATCAAGCTTTACAAGTGTTCCTTTATCAAGTTCGGAGGAAATGTTTATTTCAACGCCTAATTTCGTGCATATCCTTTTGCAGAGATAAAGACCTATCCCGCTCGCGCGTTTGTCCTCCCGTCCGTTATAGCCCGTATATCCTTTTTCAAACACGCGCGGAAGATCGCTCGGCGAGATCCCTATCCCCGTGTCCTCTATACACAGCGTTTTCGGTTCTTTCATATAAATTTTTATCTCGCCGTTTACGGTATATTTCAGCGCGTTTGACAATACCTGCTCTATCACAAACGACAGCCACTTATCATCAGTCACGACAGCCTCCCCCGACGGCGTGTAATTCAGGCGTATCTTACGAGCGATGAATTCCGAAGCAAATTTCGCGACAGCCTGCTCGATTATCTCATCGACACCGTATTCCCTGAAAACATAGTCGCTTGTATCGGAATCAAGCCGCAAAAATGCCAGGACCATTTCCACATACTGCTCTATCTGAAACAGATCGGACGAAAGCTTTCTCGAAAGCGCCGAATCCTCTTTTTCGAGAGAAAGGCGCATGGACGTGATCGGTGTTTTTATCTGATGCGCCCAGACAGTGTAATATTCGACCATATCCCGATATCTTTCAAAAGCAATCGCGGCGCTTTCGGTCATTTCGTTTCGGAGAACGCGTATTATCGCCTGATAATCTGCGTCGTCGATATTTCGCTCTTCGGGCAGGGTATCTATCATTTCCGCCGTAAGCTTTTGTATTTCACAAAGCGACTCATGCTTTCGCTTTGTCCGAAAAAAATCGGGAATAATAAGCCCAAGACCGAGCAAAACGCAAATCATAGAAGGATAAGCTATCGCCTCGAGCGGCAGATGATACAGAATAAAGCTTACCGCGAAAACCGCGCAGAACAGCAAAAACGAAATTATGACCTTTCGCCGCTGATATATGTAGCGTCCAAACAGCTTCATTTTAAGCTCTCCCTTATTCGATAAGATATCCGACGCCGACCTTGGTCGTGATAAAGTCCTTTAGTCCCGCCGCGTCAAGCTTTTTGCGAAGGCGGTTTATATTTACCGTAAGCGTGTTTTCGTCAATAAACTGCTGTGTTTTCCAAAGCCGTTCCATAAGCTTTTCGCGGCTGACTATCCTGCCCTTGTTTTCCATAAGGCAAAACAATATGCGGTATTCGTTTTTAGACAGCGGGATGTTTTCTCCGTTAAAGCAGAGCGTATCGTCGCCGGTATTGAGAAAGGCTCCGCGGTGTTGAAGCACAGGTGCGCTCTGCGCGAAATCGTAAGTCCTTCTGAGCAGAGCCTGCATCTTCGCAATAAGTACCGTTCCGTCAAACGGCTTTGCTATAAAATCGTCCGCGCCCATGTTCATTGCCATAACTATGTTCATATTATCGGACGCCGAAGAGATGAATATGATCGGAACATTTGATATTTTACGTATCTCTTTGCACCAGTGATATCCGTTATAGATCGGAAGTCCTATATCAAGAAGAACAATATGCGGCTGAAACTCGGTAAAATCCGAAAGCACATCGCGGAAATTCTCCGCTGTCCGACATTCTATCTCCCACATCTGCGCCTGTTCCTTTATCAGCTTTGCGATGCTTCGGTCGTCTTCTACAATCAACGCTCTATACATATTAGCTCCTTAAGTTAATTTTTGTCCGACGCTGCACTTAGTATATCATAAAAATTCCAAAAAATCAACCGCAAAAAATTTTACTTAATAAAACAAAAATACTTGAAAACCTATAAAAAATATGTTATTATAGAGTTATAAGGAATAGGTTTGCGAGGAGTTTAAAATTAACGAATATTGAGGTGCGGAAAATGAAAATATCGACCAAAGGACGTTATGCTCTGAGAATGCTTATTGATTTAGCCGACCATCAAAACGACGGTTATGTTGCGCTTAAGGATATCGCGAATCGTCAGGGCATTTCCAAAAAATATTTGGAGCAGATAGTTCCGATATTAAATAAAAACAAGATACTTAAAACAAACCGCGGTTTTCAGGGGGGATATATGCTGGCAAAAGCGCCGAACAAGCTTTCCGTTGGGGATGTGCTGCGGCTTACGGAGGACAGCCTGGCTCCGATGGATTATGCCGGAGAAGACCCGAACCGCGATGGCGTTGAATACGCGATGATGTCTGTATGGCAGAAATTGGACAGCGTTATAAACCAATATTTGGACAGCGTGACTATTCGGGATATACTTGATCTGCAGCATGAACAGTACGCAAACGATTATATGATATAAACGATATAAACATAAAAGCACCGCTTGGTTAACCAAGCGGTGCTTTTGACTGTATGTAAACTTTAAAAAACGATCTAATAGAGGATTGCGAATTTTAAGGCAACACCGCACAAAGACCGCCTGACGGCTTTGTGCGCGTATTGCATTAAATATCATTCGGAAAACATCGCGGTCGAGAGATAACGCTCTCCTGTATCGGGCAGAATCGCAACAATTATCTTTCCCTTGTTTTCGGGACGCTTCGCAAGCTCGGTTGCCGCCCATACAGCCGCACCCGAGGAAATTCCTACAAGCACACCCTCCTTACGCGCGAGAGTGCGTCCGGTTTCAAACGCATCCTCGTTTTCGACGGTGATTATCTCGTCATAGATACTTGTGTTCAGCGTATCCGGAACAAAGCCCGCGCCGATACCCTGGATACCGTGCTTTCCGGGGGTGCCTTTAGAAAGTACGGGAGAACCCGCCGGCTCGACCGCCACGACCTTTACATTCGGGTTTTTGCTCTTAAGATATTCTCCGACGCCCGATAATGTACCGCCCGTGCCTACGCCCGCTACAAAGATGTCGACTTTTCCGTCGGTGTCGTTCCATATCTCGGGACCCGTAGTAGCGAGATGAACGGCGGGGTTTGCGGGGTTTGTAAACTGGCTCGGGATAAAGCTGTTCGGAGTTTGTGCGGCAAGCTCCTGCGCCTTTTCGATAGCGCCCTTCATGCCCTTTGCACCCTCGGTAAGAACAAGCTCCGCGCCGTATGCCTTCAGAAGATTGCGGCGCTCGACGCTCATCGTCTCTGGCATTGTAAGAATGATCTTATAGCCTCTTGACGCGGCGACCGATGAAAGTCCGATGCCCGTATTTCCGCTCGTCGGCTCGATGATGACCGAATCGGGCTTCAAAACGCCCTTTGCCTCGGCGTCGTCGATCATTGCCTTTGCGATCCTGTCCTTAACGCTTCCCGCGGGGTTGAAATATTCGAGCTTTACGTATATCTCCGCGCCAAGCTCCTTTTCCTTATTGTAGTTGGTAAGCTTCAGAAGGGGAGTTCCTCCGATAAGATCGGTAATTCTGTCAAATGTTTTCATAATTCATTTTCTCCTTTTGTAAATTAATTATTTGATTTTGCGCCGAATTAAATGAAATTCAGTATTCAACATCGTTTGGTCGTCTTCATAAATAACACCTCAACATCATTCTGTACAAAACCTATGTATATTGTAGGCTTTCTGGGATTATTATAGCATTATTTTTCAAATTTGTCAAGTACCTGCGCTGTGATATTTGAAAAACATATATTATGATTTAAGCTATAGTTTTTTCCTATTACTGCTTGACAGATAACAACAAAAGATTTATACTATGATTTTAGGTGAAGCAATGGCAATAATCAAGCGGCAGGAGATCGTACAGCCTATGGCTTTGTTTTTCCGATATTCTGTCTATAAGATAAGAGGTAGAAAATGATTTTATCCGAAAAACAGGCGGAACGTTATTCAAGACATTTTGTTCTGCGGGAGATAGGCGTTAAAGGACAAAAGCGCCTGCTTAGCTCAAGGGTGCTTGTTATAGGCGCGGGTGGGCTGGGGTCGAGCGCGCTTATGTATTTGGCGGCTGCGGGAATAGGGACGATCGGTATAGCGGATTATGACTGCGTCGATCTGTCAAATTTACAGCGTCAGATAATTCACGGAACCGAACGCATAGGAATGAAGAAAACCGAATCCGCGAGCCGTACCATCAAAGAGCTTAATCCCGATGTTGACGTAAAGCTGTATTCCGAAAGGATAACGACCGAAAATATTCTGAACATTATAGATGAATATGATTTTATTATAGACGGAACGGACAGGTTCGAGTCAAAATTTTTGATAAACGACGCGTGTGTGCTTTCACAAAAGCCGTACTCTCACGCGGGAGTAGTACGCTTTGAGGGGCAGGCGATGACATATGTGCCGAAAAAGGGACCTTGTCTGCGCTGTCTGCTTGATAGGGTGCCGCCGGCGGAGCAGACGATGACCTGCTCACAGGCGGGCGTATTAGGCTCGGTTACGGGCATTTTAGGCAGTATCCAGGCTTCCGAAGCGATAAAATATCTTCTCGGAGCAGGGGAGCTTCTGATGGGAAGGGTGTTGAGGGTAGACGCGCTTTCAATGAGGATACAAACCGTAAACATAGGAAAGAACAACAATAAGTGCAGGATATGCGGAAGCGCTCCCGAAATTCTTTCTCTGTCCGAAAACAAAAATGAATACGAGATAAACGGCTGCGGTCATACCGCCGGCGAAAACTAAAGGCGGAATTTGTATGATAAGTGAAATCAACATATCGGACTACATCGGAATACGCTCGGAGAATGATATACTTGTGGATCTCCGAAGCAAAATTATGTACGAGCTTGGTACTATCTCGGGCGCGATAAATATTCCGGCGGAAAATGTAAAGGAACTGTACAAGCTTCCAAAAGACAAAAATATATATTTGTTCTGTCAGATAGGCGAGATAAGCGGAGAATTTGCGGAGCTTCTTTCCGACAGCGGCTATAATGTATACAACCTTATCGGCGGTTATCGGGAATATCTGCGCGTCTGTGGAGAATAAGACTATGTTAAATGAATTTTCAAGAACCGAGCTTTTGTTCGGAAAAGAAGCAATGGAAAAACTTGGCAATGCGCGAGTTGCGGTATTCGGTATAGGCGGAGTCGGCGGTTATGCCGTAGAGGCGCTTGTGCGTTCGGGCATAGGCGCTATCGACCTTATTGACAACGACAGAGTGTGCATTACAAACATAAACCGCCAGATAATAGCGACGAAAAAAACTGTCGGACAATATAAGGTAGACGCCGCGGCGGAGCGTATCGCCGAAATAAACCCCGATGCGGCGGTTCGTACATTCAGGACATTTTATATGCCCGAGACGGCGGAGCAGTTTGACTTTTCGGAGTATGATTATATCGTTGACGCTATCGATACGGTAACGGGAAAGATCGCGCTTGTTGAAAACGCTTACGCCAAGGGTACGCCGATAATAAGCTCTATGGCGGCGGGAAACAAGCTCGACCCCACAGCCTTTGAGGTCGCGGATATTTACAAAACCTCGGTCTGTCCGCTCTCGAAGGTAATGAGATATGAGCTGAAGAAGAGGAATATTCCCGCTTTAAAGGTCGTGTATTCAAAGGAAAAGCCGCTTGTGCCGATAAATGACGCGGAAATTTCGCGGGAATGTCCCAAACGAAATCAGGTACCCGGAAGCAACGCCTTTGTTCCGTCTGTCGTCGGCTTGATAATCGCGGGTGAGGTAATAAAGGATATTACGGGAATAGAGCAAAACAGGTGAAAAGCATTTACGGAGCAATAAATTTATTTTTCGCCGCGTTTAACGGCTTTTATTAAGGAGCTATAAATGAACATTTTGGAAATGGAACCTTATCAGAAGGTTGAACGAAGCATAATAACAAAATACCGCAGAGGGATCTGGAATCCTTTTATCGAGGCGGTAAAGCGGTATGAGCTGATACAAGAGGGGGACAAGATCGCCGTCTGCATTTCCGGCGGTAAGGACTCCATGCTTATGGCAAAGCTGATACAGATACTTTTGCGTATAAGCGAAACGCCGTTTGAGGCGGTTTTTCTGGTAATGGATCCGGGCTACAACGAGCTTAACCGCCGCAAGATCGAAGAAAACGCAAAGCTTCTGCATATCCCGATAACAATTTTTGAAACAAACATTTTTGAAGTCGCAAACAATACCGACAGAAACCCATGCTTTTTGTGCGCGAAAATGCGCCGCGGACATCTTTACAAAATGGCAAAGGAGCTTGGCTGTAATAAAATAGCCCTCGGACACCATTTTAACGACGTTATCGAAACGACCCTCATGGCAATGTTTTACAGCTCCCAGCTTCAGGCGATGATCCCGAAGCTTCACAGTCAGAATTTCGAGGGCATGGAGCTTATCCGCCCGCTTTACTGCGTTCATGAGGATGATATTTTAGCATGGAAGCGGTATAACGATCTTGATTTTATACAGTGCGCCTGTCGTTTTACCGAAAACAACGCCATGCATGAAGACGGCGGCGACTCCAAGCGCCAGGAAATAAAGCTTCTTATCAAGCGCTTGAGGCAGGATAATCCTATCCTCGAAAAGAGCCTTTTCAACAGCATTCATTCCGTCTGTCTCAACACCTTTCCCGGATATAAGCTCGGTCACGAGCGGCATTCGTTTTTAGAGAATTATTACAGCAGCGACGGGCAGCTTTAAACAGCGATACTGTTCTGTGAAAATAAACCGAGCCTGTTCACATTTCCCCTGAAATGGTAATGTGAACAGGCTCGGTTTTATTCGTCTTGTCCGAAAAGTATCAGCATAAAGTTTCTTCTCGCGTTCAGGATCCTTATTATCTGCACAGATTCGTTTTCTATGCGGTAAAAAACATTGTAGCTTCCGCAAACAAGATAGCGATAGTCAGTTTTTATGTTGATACGGGAGGAGAGGAGTGAGCCTATCTCGGGAAGCTCGGATAAGCTGTCAATTTTATCGATGATTTTATCGACGATTTTTACAGCGGAATGTCTGTTGTCCAAATCAACGGAAATGTATTCTTCAATTTTTCGCAGATCCTCTATCGCCTCGGGCGCGTATAAAATTCCCTTAATCACGTCCTAACATCCTCTTTACATCCTCGGATTTTACAAAGCCGTTTTCTCTTGCCGACCGCTCGCCCTTTTCAAGCTCGCTCATCAGCTTCATCGTGGCGTTAAGCTTCTCATACTCTTCCATGTCAAGAATAACATAGCGACCCCGCCCGTTTTTGGTCAGAAAAACAGGCTCGCCGCTGTCAACATCGCGCAGCACCTCGTTGTAGTTGCGTAAATCGGAAACCGGTTTTATATTCGGCATAACTGTCAGCTCCTTTCATGATTTGCTGTATATATTATAACATAATTTTACGAAAAAATCAACAGCATATTTTAGAATTCCTAAATTAATTCGGTTTTGATTTCTTATGAGGACAAAAGTCCTTGATTTTTTTGGAAAGTTATGCTATACTATACATAATAATACTAATAACAAGGAGTGACAAAATAATGAAGAAAAAGCTGGGTATTAGAAAGTTTCTGATTTTTAAAGTAACCCTAACAGCCGCTTTCGTTGTGTTATTAGTGGCTACTGCCGCGTGTATAATCGCGGTGGTAAACCATAACGACCAGAAGCATAAGACTGTAATTGCAGATCTTGAATCCCGCGCAAACACTATGGAAACATGGTTCAGCGAAAAGACAGCCTTATCCGAGTTTATGGCGATGACCGCAACGCTCAGGGATTTTGAGTCAAACAGAGCGGAAATTTTGGATTTTTTACACGCCTGTACAGCTATGGACAGCGATATTTTCGACTGCTATGTCGGATTTTCCAACAAGGATTACATATTCGGGTCTGAATATTTTGCGGAAAGCTATGACCCTACGTCGAGGGGCTGGTATAAAATGGCGGCTGCGTCGGACGGTCCTATCGTAACCGACCCGTATACCGACGTACAGACCTCGCGTATGGTTATTACCATTGCGGATAAATTTCAAAAGAACGGCGTAACTGTCGGCGTTATTGCGATAGACGTCTTTCTTGATACTCTGTCGGAATATGTAGGCGATCTTCATGTTGATGAAAACGGATATGCTTTGCTTACGACCGGCGACGGTTCTATAATCGTGCATGAGAATACGAATTTTCAGGCAAAGCTTGACGCAAGCGGAAATGACGTGTTTACCAATATCTCCGACACGATGAAGGGATATACCGCGGGTTTTGACACGTCGGAGCTTCCTTTCATAACCGACTATAACAATGAAACGGCGAGATATGGCGAAGTGACGCTTGACTCAACCGGCTGGAAGCTTGGATATGTACTCAACAACAACGAATATAACTCGGTATATGTTTATATAATCCTGCTGTTTGTCGGACTGGTCGCCGTAGGCTCACTGTATGTCATGTTTATAATGTACATCCAGATGAGATCGGCATTCACTCCGCTCAAGGATATTGCTACAAACGCGCATAAGGTCGCTTCGGGAGTTCTCGATGTTTCTTTTGATTACATCGCGAATGACGAGATAGGCGAGGTATGCCATACGATAGAAAACAACAACGCCTCTATAAAGAAATACATAAACGATATTGCTTACAGGCTTGAGGGAATAGCTCACGGAGATTTCAGCCGCCACACGGAAACCGAATATATCGGCGATTATATCTCCATAAAGAAGTCCTTAGACAAGATCACAAACGATCTTTCCGAGGTCTTCAACGGCATAGACCAGGCGTCCGGTAATGTTTCTGTCGGCGCTAATGAGGTCGCAAACGGCTCTACACACCTCGCCGAAACAGTAACAAAACAGACGGAGCTTATCACGGATATAGTTGCGGGAATAGGCTCGGTTTCTGATAAGATAGAAAGCAACGTAATAGGCACAGACAACGCGAGAGATTCCGCCCGCCAGACAGCCGAGGTCGTAAATACAAGCAGCCGTCAGATGGATCAGCTTCTTAAGGCAATGGACGAGATCTCGTCGTCTTCCGAGGAGATCAAGAAGATCATCAGCACGATCGAGGACATTTCCTTCCAGACCAATATCCTCGCGCTTAACGCTTCTATTGAGGCGGCAAGAGCGGGCGAGGCAGGAAAGGGCTTTGCGGTAGTTGCCGATGAGGTACGAAACCTCGCGGGAAAGAGCGCCGAAGCGTCAGAACAGACCTCAAACCTTATCGAGCGTTCGGTAAACGCTGTTGTAAACGGGCGCGCGATCGCCGATGAAACATCCGAGTCGCTGCGAAAGGTCGTAGAGCAGACCGAGATAATCGACAAGATCATTGTCAATATAAACGAAGACTCTCACGAGCAGCGCACCCTTATGAGCGGCATAAACGAAAAGGTAAGACTTGTGTCGGATTATGTTACTACTGCTGCCGCAAACGCTCAGGAAAGCGCAGCCTCAGCGGAGGAGCTTAACGGTCAGGCCGCGTCGCTGAAAAATATCATCGCGGAATACAGGGGCGAAGCATAACAAGGTCTTTGGTAAGAGAGCTTCACCGAAAAATCAGCAATAAGGAACCTCCGGGAAAACGCTCCCGGAGGTTTTTCATATTTGGTGTTGGATTTGGGTTATTCATAAACACAGAACTGTGCCTTACCGCCGTTTTTCGCTTTATAAAGAGCGCGGTCGCTCTGGCGCAGGATCTTGTCGAAGTCATATTTGCCGCATTTTGCGAGAGTTTCTACGGCAATACCGATACTTGTGGTAAGGTTTTTGAATTCCTCGGATCTCGTGTACTCGGCATTCAGCTTGCTCTGAAATTCCGATACCTGTTTCTTTATCTGTTCTATATCACTGTTGCGGTTTATAACTATCAAAAACTCATCTCCGCCGAGCCTCGCTATGAAATCATCGGGAAAGCTCTCCTTCATAACGTTTGTAACTATAAGAAGCGCCTCGTCGCCCTTATGATGACCGTAAACATCGTTTACCTGCTTGAAGTTGTCGAGATCGACGCATACGAATGTAAATTGCGGAGATCTTTTTTTCTTTTCCAGATAAGCAAACAGACTTCTTCTGTTGTTAAGCTTGGTAAGGAAGTCGGTATTAGCGCTTTTTATGGTCATAAGCTCGTTTTTGCGCTCGATGGTAATATCGCGGAAAATGCCCATGCTTCCGATGGTTTCTCCGAAAATATCGCTGATGTACTGTTGCTTAAAGTTTATGGTTTTGGTTTCGCCGCCGTCATTAATCATAAATTCGTCTTTGTCGGGGACTCTCTCTATCCTGCCGGTTATATAGTTGCCTATCCACTGGTTTGTAGTAATTCCCTTGAGATTTTCTTTTACACCGAACATCAGGTTGAATTCCTCGTTTGTATTGACTATGATACCGCTGTTGTCTTCTACTATAATGGCATACGGCATACTTTCGATTATCACGTTTATCTCATTGTTCATATTGTGCAGATCGGTAACATCGTGCGCTATGCCGCAGGTTCCGAAAATGCTTCCGTCAGCGTCAATGAGCGGTGATTTATAGGTCTTGAACTGGCGCATTCCACCATGTGTTTTTATCTTCTCGTCAAATACGCAGGTCGCGCGCGCCTGTACTACCTCGTCCTCCGATTCAAGGCAGACATATTCGCCCTTTTCGTATTCCTCCTTGGGAATATCCCAGATATAATAGTGACCGCGCTTATATATCTGCTCCTTGGTCTTTTCAACCAGTTTACAAAAGCTGTCGTTTACGATGAGATGCGCGCCGGCACTGTCTTTAAACCACACAAGGTCGGGGATACTGTCTATTGCCGTTTCAAAGTATATTTTTTCTTTTCGCGCGTCGGATTCGTTTTTCATTGTGTTTATAAGTCGCCTGAAATGCGTGGTAAGGATCGTCTTGTCATATCTCGCGTCGTCCGGCATAACGAAAATATCGTCCGCAGGGTCAAGCTCCCATGCCGACATTTTTTTAAGCTCGCTGCTCTCTGTCAGAAGGACCTTTTTTACCCCTTTGACCGATTCGGCTTTTATAAGAGCGGACGGGTCGCCGTCCGAAATTATCGCGCAGTCCAAGCTTGTCAGCCTGCTCTCGTCAAGCTCGCTTACAGAACACACCTCAAGCTCACAATCCTCGGGCAAAGCGACGGAGTGCAAAAGCCTCTCCGGCTCTTCCGATGCTGTAACAATTAAAAACTTCAGATTACATAAATACATAACTTTCCCCCTAAAATCACATATTCAAATCAAAAAGAAAACCGACCTATATTACTATTATAACTCTTTTTTCGGCAAATGTCAAGGCAAATATTTAGCAAGACGTCATCCGTCCGAAAGTATACCGCCGCGCGGTTGACTTTTGGGGTGTTGTCTGATATAATAATTATATAAATTATTACATAAATAAGGGGTTGACGGTTGTGACTAAGACCGAAATTGCAAAGCGATATATATTGTTTATAATAAGCCTGTTTTTTGCAGCTTTGGGAGTTGCTTTTTCAAAGCACGGCGAGCTGGGCGTATCGCCCATATCGTCTGTATCAAATGTTCTGAGCTGTAGATTTGATTTTCTGTCTTTGGGAACATGGCTCGTTATATGGAACTGCGTTTTGATCGTCGGTCAGATAATATTGCTCCGAAAAAAGTTTCAGCTTATACAACTGCTTCAGGTCCCGCTGTCTTTTTTGTTCGGCTGGTTTACCGATTTCGGAATGTGGATAGTGTCGTTTATTCCCGCAGATACATACCCTATGCGTCTTGTAATGGTTTTCATCGGCATTATCGTTCTTGGTTTTGGGATCTCGCTTGCCGTTATAGCAAATGTAATTATGAATTCGGGCGAAGCCTTTGTAAAGGCGGTTTCGGACATATCAAAAAAAGAATTCGGAAATGTAAAGATCGCGTTTGATATTTTGTGTGTTGTTATTTCTTTGGTTTTATCTCTGTTGTTCTTTGATTTTACCGTTGTGGGCATAAGGGAGGGGACTGTCATTGCCGCGCTGCTTACGGGCATAGTCGTGAAATTCTTTAACGGAAGGCTCCAAAAACCGCTTGATAAAGTTTTGCACGGAAGCTCCGACAGCTCCGAAAAATAAACGCGTTAAAATACGGAGGGCGAAATATGCTGTTTGTATTAATTGTTGACTTTCGGGAAAATTTTTGATATAATAAGCTCAGTGGTAAATTTAAAGCTGTATATCGGGATTTTTCGGAGCAGAAATATGATAAAGGTTCATTTTTTTAATTGGGACTGCGGCATTTTGGATATTGAAAAAGAACTGGGGCTATCTAACGATATTATTGAGCTCCTTAAGCATAATGTATCAGATCTGAGTTTTGAGGCATCTGATAACGAAGGAGATATGGGAAATAATACAATACTTTGGTTTTCTGCTGATAATGAAGAAAAAAGTTCAGATGAAATAAGAAGAATTTTGAGTTTACTAACTTCCAAAGAATCAAAGGTAAAGTATACCGTAAGTATTGTCAATGATTTCACATAGAATTATTTCGGTTTTTGCTCTTGATTTTTTGAGGATATGTCGGTACTCTGCCGAATTCAGATTTACAGCAGAAGCACTTTTATATAAAGCTGAAAACAGCAAATTGCCCAATGGAGCTGATAGAATGAGAAAACGCATATTCAAAATAATCCAGATAGGACAGCGCGGCGACCTGCCAAGCGCCGCGTTTGACTATTTTATCGTAGTAAATATCTCCCTTAACCTGATCTCGATGTTTCTTGAGACCTTTTCAGAGCTTGAGCGGTTTCAGCAGGTGTTTACGGTTGTAGAGATAGTTACGGTGATAATTTTCTGCATTGAATATATTCTTCGTCTGTGGACCGCCGATCTGCTTTATCCCGAGCTGAGCCGCGGGCGCGCCGTCTTGAAATTCCTTTGCTCGTATGACGGTATAGTTGATTTTCTGACGATACTGCCGTTTTTCTTCCTCTCGGGGTTTATCGTGTTCAGAATGCTCCGTGTGGTGAGGATTTTCCACCTGTTCAGATTAAACGCCCAGTACGACTCATTCCACATAATTGTAAAGGTGCTTATCGAGAAAAAGAACCAGATACTCTCATCGCTGTTTATCATACTTGTGCTGATGCTTGCTTCGGGAGTGGGGATATACAACGCCGAACACGAGGCACAGCCCGAGGCATTCGCCAACGCCTTTTCGGGCATTTGGTGGAGCGTTGCTACACTGTTTACCATCGGTTATGGCGATATATATCCGATTACCGTTGTCGGCAGGATAATGGCGATATTCATTTCGTTTCTCGGCGTCGGAGCTGTCGCTATTCCCACCGGTATCATCAGCGCGGGCTTTGTCGAGCAGTATTCCAAAAATCAAAACTCTGACCGAAGCTTTAACGATATAAAAAAGGTTGGTGAAATATACGCCAATGAAGAAAACGGTCTGGCGGGGCTTACTGTAAACGAGATACAGCAGGGCTTCAATATGCGGATAATTGTTTTGCTTCGCGGCGAGCTTACCGTTATACCCTCAGACAACACCCCAGTTTTAGCGAACGATATACTTATAATCGTCAGCGATCAGCTTGTAAAATAAAAACAGATCGATATTTTGCGGCAATTTGTTTTTATGCGGCTTGTCATTGTCGATAAAAACAATTTGTATTACTTTATCCAAATAAGTAAGATCCCCTTGAAGTTAAGTCTTCAAGGGGATCTCAGGCTGTATATAAAGTTGTATATCCCGAATTTATTTAAATTTGAAATTTCAAAACCGCGCATCGCGCCTTTGGC
>JAFLUE010000003.1 GCA_022508945.1 Oscillospiraceae bacterium | reverse complement strand
GTCTGAGGATCATCAGGTGTATCGGGAGTCTCAGGCTCGTCGGGCGTCTGAGGATCATCAGGCGTATCGTCAATTACTTCATCTTCATTATTATCACCGCCTGTGCTTGTGGTGTCATCAGGCACATCGGTTTCTTCATCGGAACCATCATCTGTATTATTATCATCGGGAGGATTGTCATTTCCGTCATCGTCGTCAGTTTCAATCGACGGATCTTCACCTACGACTTTATCTTCCGAATCGTCGTCATCACCGTCATCCGGCGTAGTATCATCGGTGTCATCACCATCATTGTCGGTGTCATCGTCTCCGCCATCGCCGCCGGTGGTTTCATCATCGTCTCCGCCGTCATCATCATCGCCGTTGTCTTCTACAACATCCTCATCGACATTCTTGTTGGAATCGTCTTCATCAGACTCCTCATCCTCTTCGCTATCCTGCACGTTCTGATCATCGTCTTGATCTTCATCATCGGAAGAAGAAACCGTGCCGTCATCGGGAGTGATCTGATGGATCTCATTATTCATCTTTACATCACTTGCGAAAATGCTGCCGCTGAGAACGCCGTCATTAAAGAAGTGTGCGTTCGGCGCAACGATAAGTCCGCCCATCTGGGAAGCCTTAACATCGCCCGCATAATCGCCGAAGTTGAAAGTAACGTTGGCATTAGAAAGATTCCAGTTTACTCCGTTATTTGCAACGCCCATATCAACATAATTTGTATCTGCGTCGGTAATAACGTTGATAATAACATTAACGCCACCGTTATCTGTCAGAAGCTTTTCTATGTAACTGCCATTTGACCGCAAGTCGTTGCAGTGTACGCTTGCTACGATAGTTTGACCGGGTTTAACTGCTTTACTTTCTATCGCAAAAACTGCATCTTCGAGGGAATTTCCGGATTCATCCGCGGAATATCCGACCTCATTTATAAGTGCCTGACCCGCCTTTGCCATCAAGTCAAGATTACCGCTTATGTCAGCAAACTTGTCATCAACGGTAGCTCTGCGTATAGTAACTCTGTTCTTGTCTTCGCACTCGATCTTATAGTCTTTTCCGCCCGCGCTGAAGCCAAGCTGATTTCCGTTATCAAAAAAGCGCTCTTCAAAGTCAAAACCAAGGACAAGCTCGTATGACGTTCCTTCATACATATGTACCTTGATGATATCTCCGCCGTCCTGCGGGGGCTGAGCGATATAGCAGGTATAAACGTCAAATCCGTCAACGTTGTTTTTCACAAAGTTATCAGCGACATTTGTGTTGAAAACGTCAAACTTATTCACGGTTTCCGCGCAGATATTTCCCTCAACGTGGATACCGTACATATTGAGATCTTTAGTATATGCGGCAAAGCCCTTCAGACCCGAAAGCGAGTTGTTTAAGCCCTTGACCGCACTTGCTTCCTCTGAAGCAATGTAGACATTTGAGCCGCACTTAAGATAGCCCTCTTTAGAGCCTATCTCATTCTGCTGGCTTTGGGACTGACCGTCGCCGTTGTTATTATTCGCGTCATCGCCCGGATTTACAGCAGCCGATGCCGTCATTGCACCTGCGCGTGAACCCAAAACGGTAACAGCAAACGCAAACATAAAGGCGACTTTGCCCTTATTTGGTTTTTTCCTTTTTTCTTCATTCGACATGGCTGTCATCTCCTAATAAAATAAAAAAATTATAAATGGATACAATTCACCCACTGCTTGTGGTTACTATTATTATATCACCAAAATATATATTTGTCAATAGTTTTAACAAAAAAAATCAACAAAAATTAAGCAAATATACGATTTTATTTAACAAATATGACAAACCCATGAAAAAATTTTAATCGATTTGTGTATTATATATAAATTCGCCTAAATTTATTTAATTAAATTGTCTGTTTACTTGAATCATAGTCTTTTACATGACCCTTTTGCTCATTATATCGGGGTTATAAGCACATTTTACCGCGGTTTCGGCAGAAATCACCCCGTTTTTATACATATTTAGTAAGCTGTTGTCCATTGTTGTCATTCCGGGAGCCGACTGAATGATCGAGTCGATCTGATGAGTTTTCTCATCACGGATAAGCGTTCTTATAGCGCTGTTCATTGTCATTATTTCAAACGCGGGAACGAACTTTCCTTCTTTTGACACGACAAGCTGCTGTGAGATAACAGCATTCAAAACCATCGAAAGCTGTATGCGTATCTGGTGCTGCTGATTTGTTGGGAATACGTCAATAATTCGATCGATCGTGTTTGCCGCGCCGAGCGTATGAAGCGTTGAAAGCACAAGCTGTCCTGTTTCCGCCGCGGTCATTGCCACGCTTATTGTTTCATAATCGCGCATCTCTCCGAGAAGGATCACGTCAGGAGACTGTCTGAGCGCCGAGCGCAGCGCGGAAAGATAGCTGTCCGTATCGATATTTATCTCGCGCTGGCTGATAATGCTTTTTTTATGCTTATGAAGGAATTCTATAGGGTCTTCAATTGTTATTATATGACCGGCGCGCTCCATATTTATCTGCTCGATAATACAGGAAAGCGTCGTGGATTTTCCGCTTCCCGCAGGTCCCGTTACAAGCACTATGCCGCTTTTCATCTGCGACAGCCGCATTACACCCTCCGGGATCCCTAACTTATCGGGTTCGGGAAGCGTAAACGGAACATATCTCAGTACCGCCGCATACGATCCGCGCTGTTTAAAGACGTTTGCGCGAAAGCGCCCCATTCCGACGACAGAGATAGAGAAATCCATTTCTTTTTCGGGCATATCATCGATCCCGAACGAAAATCCGCCGAGCTTGTAGATCTCGTAAACAAGCTCTTTTGTCATTGTCGGAGTAAGCATATTTTCATCGATTTTTATAAGTTTACCGTTTGTTTTGTAGCTCAGCGCCGCTCCGGATATTATAAATATATCGGAAGCAAAATCATCTGACGCTGTTTTTAAAATTTCAAGCAGTTCCATATTTCCCTCACATTCTAAAATGTTCCGTCCCATACATTAAGTCCCGTATTTTCATCAAAAGCGTCGGTTACATTCTGCCAGGAATTTATCCTGTACTCACGAGTGTGTTCAAAAAATGTTATGCTGACAAAGATATTCTGACGCTCATTTATTGAAACGACAAACTCGGCTGTACATCCTCCATTTGCGGCTTTGACAGAAACTCCGTCTATCTCCCCTGCCGCTTCCTCAAAGCTTTCTGTGAAAAAAAGCGAATCTCTTGAGGTTTTTGCGATCCCGTCAAGCTTAAAAAGTATTTCCTTTGCGGACATATCCGCCTCGTAATACTCATTAAGATAATTTCCGGCACGGGCGTTCAGAGCGTCATTCGAGCCTGCCGCGTGAAAACTGAGAACAGCAAAGATCGTAAGACAAAGCACCGCAAAAATAATCATTACGGTTATATATCCTACGCCTATTCCCGCGTTTTTCTGTTTAGGTCTGTTCATTATTTCCTCCGTTTTGAATGTACGCCGCGCAGGTAAATCTGTATATTTCTCTTTTGTCCTCGGAAAATGTAACTGTAAGCTTTGAGAGAACTCCTGCTTCACTTTGCGTTTTTTCCTCATACTTTGTGAGCGTTATGTTTTCATTAAGTCCGCCGCATTCGTTCGTTACAATTTTAATTGTTTCATCGGCATTTCCGTTTTCTGAGTAAACCTCCGCTATAGACTGAGAAAGCACCATAACACTTTCAAGCACTTCACTCTGACGGGATTTTCTGTCAGCTCCCGCAAAAACCGAAAGAATGACCGCTCCGGAAATGCTGAAAAACAACAGCGCAATAATCATTTCGATAAAAAACAGGTTTAGCGGGCGTTTTGTGGATTTGTTCATTTTATTTTCCTTTTCGTACAAGTGCGGCGCTTGTTTCACCGCCAACATTTATCGTTATTTTGTAAAACTCGTCCGTTTCATTTATTTCCATTCCGTTTAGTTCAAAGATCATGTCACCGCCCGAAAGCTCGTATTCCGTACCCGCGGCAACAGTCTTTTCATACAATCCCCCGTTTGAATAATATATAACGTTTGTAGCTCCCCCGTTTTCCAATACCATGATGTTCTGCGAAACATCGACCTTATCGGCGCTTTTGATTTTATTTGAGATGTATCTTATCGAAGCCGAGGCAGTGAAATTTGTTCCGTAATTGTCGCTGATACGGCTGTAAGAGCCTGCCGCTGCCGCAATTATCATCATCATACATACCGCAAACAACAAAAACAATAGCATACTTCCGACCGTGCTTATTGTATCGGATGTATTTTTGTAATTCTTCACTTCTTTACCACCTTTCAATGATTGTTATGGTGGGACGTATGTTTGCCGCGATCGATTCATAATGCACTATATACTTGCTGCTGTCGATGACCACACCGTAATTTTCCTTAAGGTAATCAATGCTTTCGGGATAAACACCCTCTATAGCATAGCATATCGTTACGCCGTTTTCTATTGTCTTTTTTATTTCCTCAAGCTCATTTGCGTCTACAGCGCTGTTCGCGTTCAACACTCCCGAAACAAGCCAGACTATCATTATCATAAATACGGCGATAGGGAGCGCCGCGGACAATATTCTCCGCACAGAAATTCTTTTCATTTTTTCACCCTAAAACAGACATTATATTCATAAGCGGTATCATGACCGAAAGCAAAACCGCGCCTATAACCGTTGTGAGAATTATTACAATAAGCGGTTCTATGACCGACACAATTCCCGAAGCCGCCTCCGCTGCCTCATAGTCGCAGCGCTCCGAAAGTTTTTTCCAGGACTGCTCAAAAGAACCGGAGGTGTATGAAAATTTAAGAGAATGAGCGAACATCGGCGGGAAGATGTTTGACGTGGAGATAACGTCCGCGAAATATTCCCCGTTCAACACACGCTCACGGCAGTTTTCAAGCTTGTTTACAAGCTTTTTGTCATTTATGAGCGAAGCCGCGTACATCGGCATCTCCTCCGCCGCTATTCCCGCAGACGCCATAAGGCTCATTGCGCTCGATATTTTCGCAAGAGAAAACTTTTTGGAAATACGCTTTGTAAGAGGAAATACCGTAAGGAAGCTTGAAAGCCTTTTCCTCACGGAAGGTATAAGCGACAAAAGCGAAATTATTATGACCGAGACAATAACCGCAAGAAGCACTATCAGGATGACCCAGCCTATCCCGTACGCGGTGTTTACCGCGGAGCTTACGGTCTCGCTTACGGAAGCGTCAAACTGAGCGAATATCTTGCTGAACATCGGAAGTACAAGCACGATAAGCACAACTATTACCGCGGTCATCATCAAAAGCAGCATAAGCGGGTGGATAACTGCTGATCTTACAGTTCTGTTAAGCTCGGCCCGGTTTTCATAATACTCCGAAAGATCCTTCAGAACATTTTCGAGCCGTCCTGTTACGCTTCCGATCTTCACCATGTTTACAGCGTATTCGGGAAATTTACCGCATTCTTCCATTGCGTCCCCGAGAGTTTTTCCGCTGTTTATGCTTTTTGAAAGCTGACCGCATATTTCTCTTATCCGCTTGTCACTCAGATCTTCAAAAAGAATATCCATTCCGTCCGAGAGCTGCATACCCGCGTTAAGTATCATAGCAAGCTGTTCAAAAAAATACGCTGTTTCGTCCGAAGAAAGCCTCTTCATTTTTTTACTCCTTTATTCAATAGTAATAAACAGCAGAATAATTTGTGCTGTTCATAATATAATCCGAAATATTTTTTTTGTTGGAAGCGCTCGCGTAAAACGTTGCGTCCGCAATATTATATCCGATCCTGCTCATAAAAAGCTCAGGAGTTATCCAGCCCGTCTGCTCCGTGTATATCTCGTTCCACGCATGATATATATCGGGACTTGCGTAGCCTATAACAAGCCGCGTCGGTATCCCCTGAGAGCGGAGCATTGCCGCCATAAGCGAGGCGTAGTCAAAGCATATTCCCTTTTTACTTCTGAGCGTACTGTCGGGATTTGGAATATATCCCTTCTGTACCGTCGCGGCAAGTTGGTAATCGTAGGAAATGTTGCCTGAAATGTATAAGAAAATCGCCGATATCTTGTCGATATCGCTTGTTTTGCCAGCGCATAGCTCCGCGGCTTTTTGTACGCAATTCGAATTTTTGCTATAATAGACATAGCGGTTAGGATAAGTATACGGCTTTATGTTGTTTGTTATTGTAATATTGACAGTCTGCGGAAATGGAGTCAGGGCATTATTCCCTTCAATAATTTCAAAAACGTAGAATGTGTAAGTTCCGCTTCCGCAGGAGAGCGGGAAATACTGTACAGAACCGTCCATTACCATATCAAAGGTATACACTTTGTCTGCGAAGACATACCTGAATTTAACTCGTGCGGCACTTCCGTTATATTTTACGGAAACATATCCGCTCATCGCGTTTGAATAATCAATGACAGCGTTATTCGCTGTCAGTATGGCAGTCCCGGGAGAAGTCGGAACCGCGATATCCGGTATTACAACGTTTGGCGGATTTGACGACGAGCTTGCCGGTGAACTTGACGAGCTTGATGGAACTATACTTGAGCTTGACGAACCTCCGCTCGACGCCGGAACCGATGATGATCCGACAGAAGTCGAACTTGATGAAGATCCGCCCGTTTCCGAGCTTGACGAAGATCCGTCCGGCATTGAGCTTGATGAAAACCCGCTCGTTGATGAGCTTGAGGAGAATTCATCCGAAACCGAACTTGACTCAAGATCGCCCGAATCAGATATTGACGATATCTCACCCGACAACGAGCTTTGAGAATCCGAAGGCTTACTCACGTCCTGACAACCGAGCAAGGTAATTGCGAAGCCGAGTATGACCGCAAGCGCAACTGTTTTATGTATTCGCGGCGAAATGCCGCTGCGTTTGCTTATCATAAAACACTCCTTTCGTAGTTTATCTGCTGAGCTTAAGGTCACGAAGAAGGATATAGTCCTCGTCTACCTCATTATAGAGCTTTTTGGTGTTGCCGTTCAAGATCTCGGAAATATAATACCCCGCGAGGCGGTAGAATTCATCCTCGTAGTTTACGACGCTCGCGCCGCCATACGCAAATTTATCCGAAGAATAGAATTTCTTCGAGATGTCTATTACAAAGCATTTTGTAACACTCGCGAAGCGCTCCTCACATAAGGCTATAAACTTTCTCTTTATGTTATTGAGCCTATCCGAGCCAAAAGATTCGAGCTTATAGTCGAGAGTAATATAACTGCTTTTCGGCTCGGTTTTGATAAGGATTATATTGTCACCGTAAAGCTCGGCTATTTCCTCAGCAAATTTTGTTATTTTTTCACTGCAATAATTCATAGAACGCTTCTCAAACAAAAAGCATTCCGTACAGTTTCTTCTGATATCCGCGTAAAAATCGGTGCTTATCAAGAAGTCGTCAAGCTCAAACAAAGCGCCATTATATTCCGCCATTCGACAGATAACATCGTAAAAGTCCAGCAGTATCCAGCTCGAACTGCTTTCTTCGAGAACATTAAAACCGTTTCTCGCAAACGAATCGACCGTTGTTTTTCTGCGATATGTGTTTCCGCGGAACGCCTCCGTACCCTCGGGTATCTCAATCTTCACAGGCTCTTCATAATGCAGGATCGGCGCCTGTTTCTGAATAAATTTTCCGAACTGTGCGTCGCGGCAGCAATTGAGCGACTCACGCGACACAGAGCTTCCCCATATATCGACGGTCATCATATTCAGATCGGTCGCATATCTTCTGAACTGCGGTCTTCCCCGAATAAGAAAAACAAGCTCCGCGTTTGATTCGTTTACCGGTATTTCTGTCTGAACAGCCAAAAGCTTGGCTATGGATTTTACAATATTGTACTTTTCCGCAAACGCGGGTCTGAAAAAATCGTAGGTCCTTTCAAGTCCGCCCTTCTGAACAGCGTCTATTATTTCCGCCGCGCGGCAGATATCCTCGGCGTACGGATCGTTTGCAAAAAATCTTCTGACAGACGAAAGCTCGCAGTTTCCGGCAGCTTTCAGCTTTAAAAGACGTGTGCGGTTGTTTGCGGCAAATTCCTTGTTCGTTTTCGCTATGATATTGTCCGCCGCGCAGTTCATATCCAAAAGCCGCTTTGAATACGAACGCATGGTCATACTGTCGTAATATTTCAGCACCCTTTCAAACCATATGTCAAGGTCTGGCTTATTAACACAGGTCCTTTCATGCGGAGATGTTATCTCCAGAACCGCGCGGTATGCATCCGCGTAATATGCGTCCTCGAAATCATCACCGTTTACATTTGAAAAATACTTTCCCGAAAGATCAACGATACGCGGTCTTACAAGCTCGATAAAATAATCCTCCATTGCCTTTATAAACTTGTTTGTGCGATCGGGAGCGGGAACGGTACGAAGCTCGGTTTTTCTCGCGCGCGAGTTTGTTATCTTTGTTCTGAACAGGATCACCTGTTTCCCGGAAGCAATAAGCATTTCGGCATAACTTCTGACAAGCGGTCTGAATATGCCCTCGCCAAATGGCGGACGTATTTTCATCAGCTCTTCCTTATGCTTTTCAAAAAAGCTGCTGTGAACAAAACTTTTTGTATTGGTAAAATAGCTATGCCCTTCGCCATTGTCCAGCCGCAGGCAGGAATATGTTCCCGCGCCGAAAAAATCAACGGCAATATAATCGGGATCCGAGTCAATAATATATTCCGACAGGTCCTTTGTAAATTCGAGCGAAAGCCTTCCGCCGCATTTTTCCTCGGGCGTCACGGGCTTTGAGCCGAGCGAAAGCTGTGATACGAACATCGCCGTATCATCGGTTCTGAAATCATTTCCCGAATGGAATATCTTTTTAAGAAAGCTTGAACCCGAAAGCAAGATTTTCGGTCTGTATGTGTGACATTTAAGCTTTTTGCCTAATATTTTCGCCGTTCTTTCAAAGCTTTCGAGCGTAGAAGCGCTGTGCGAGGGAAGCGCGCGAACAACCGCCGCGCCGAATTCCCTGCTCTCGCTGAATACGGGGATATACGAAAGCTCGGTGGTAATAGAGTCATTCTTTTTTATAAGCTCTGCGCGAAGTATTACTCCGTCACGGTTTTCGCGGTTGTCGCTCATTGTGGAAAGGAAATTTCCGAGAGAGTAAAGACACGGAACGTTTCTTCCGTCCTCTGTTTTTATGATCGAGAGCTTTTGGATAACATGCGGGTGTGAGCCGACAATAAGATCCGCCCCCGAGTTTGCCATAAACTCGGCTGTTTCTATCTGCTTTTCAAGCACAACGGGAGTATTCATGCTTCCCCAGTGCTGATACGCGATTATATACTCAGCGCCTCTTGATTTTGCGCGGCCGACAAGTCTGATAAAGTTTTTCCTTCCAAATCTTCCGAGAGTTGTCGTCATGTGCTGATTATCCGCAACGGTTTCTTCAAGCCCGTTTGACGCCGAACTAAGCGCAATAAACCCGACCTTTATCCCATTTATTCGCAGAACAATAGGATTTCTGCCCATTGTTCCGATGTTCTTCATTCCCAGGCTTTCTATCCTGTGGACGGTTGCGGAAAGTCCGTCCGCCCCCGCATCGCAGTTATGATTGGTAGCGGTTACGAGTCCCTTGAAGCCCGCGCGTGAGATCGCCGAAAGGAAGGTCGAAGGCGAGTTTGAGTTTGACGCTCCGTTTTCCAGTCTTAAACGCTCGTCTTCATACGGAGCGCCGTCATAGCACATTGCCTCGAGAACTCCCACGGAAAAATCCGCCTCGGAAAGCGTATCTCTTATTCCCGAAAACGCTTCTGTAAAATCGTATGAATTTCCCTTTGAGGCACGTTTCTGTGCGAGCGTACACATAATATCTCCCGCAAGCATAATTACCGCGCGGTTTTCCGAAGACGAAAGCGAACGCTCTACCTCAACTCTTGTTTCAAACGACTCTCCGTCTATCGCCATGATCTTTACATAGCAGACGCCCGGTCTTTTAGCCATAACAACGCCCGATGCGTCGACGGACGCGATCCTATCATTGTTTGAAGCATATGACCTTATCTTTGGCTCCGTGTTTTCGCGCTCACACTTTATCTGAGCCTTTTCACCAACCTTAAGGCAAATCGTTTTCTGCGCCGTAAGCCTTTTGCAAACAGGGATAAAAGAAGCCTTTTCGCTTGCCGCGCCGACCATTTCCCTGCCCTTTCTGAAGGAATAGGCGCGTATTCTTACAAGATACTCCTCATTGTTTTCAAAACCGAGAATCGTCTTTTCACAGTTTTGCGAATAGCGGATCTTGACGCAGTTTTCCGGCTCGGAAGCGCGGAAAAAATACAGCTTATAGCCTACCGCGTCCTCTACCGCCTCCCATTTTGCGACACAAGCCCCGTCTTCTCCAACAGCCGTAAAATTTTTAGGAGCCTTTAATCTCATAAAAACAACCCTTTCCGATACTATATTCAGAAAAATTTATTATAAGCTTGTTCTCATTACCCAAAAAGCAAAATTGCCTCACATACACTTTTTATGAATAATGTGAACAGGCTCATGTTAAATTACGCCTTCAAATGTCATTCCGCGTGTAAACCTTCCGCTTGGGTCAACTTTATTTTCATACATCTCCGCAATACACTTCAGATCTCTTTCATCCGTAAAATTGAACACAACAAAATCAAATTTTCTCAAAACCTCCGGCTTGTCGCTTAAAATAAGCGGATCGGGATTCAAAAGTTCGACGCTTCTGCCGCCGCACAAAATCGGTATCTCCCTCCCAAAGCGGTCGAATATCCGTTTTTCACAGCCGTTTTTCCCTCCGCTCGCTCCGCACGGTCTTCCGTCAGCGATAGGACAGCGGCGCATAAGCGTAAGCGGAAGCTTTCCGTATGCGACAATACCCGTGGGAATATTACAGCATATCTCAGATAATTTTGCGGCCTCGCCCTCTACAGACAGCGTTATATCCGAAAATCCAAAATCCTCACAAGACCTTGCGGAAAGGCTGTTCAGAAGATTCATCCTGAAGCCGCCGTGAAGCTTAAATCCGAATTCCTTTAATAACTGTGCGTGTTCAAGCGTTTGAGCAAAGCCGTGTTCAAAGCCGACCTCGCGAAGCTTTAAAAGCTGCTTTCTGTCAGCTTCTTCATTCAATATCAGCGGCAGCGCCACAGCTATCTTTTCCTTGTTTTGCGTTTTATCACTAAGCAGTTCAAGCGGCGCGTAAATCATTTCAAACGGCAGCCCGACTGCCTGCATGAGCTGTTCGGCGTTCCGAACCTCAGCGCGGTATACGGTTTTTTTCGGCAAAGAACGCTTTATTTCGGGAAAGCTCGGCTCAAATATTCTGTATCTCGGCGTGTTCTTTTCAAGAACAAGTTTTTCGAGCTTTTCACAGATATCTCGTCTTAAAGCGTTAAGCGCCGACGCCGAAGCATAAAGTCCGTCCTCAACGTCCGCTTCGATACTGCCCGCGATAAACTGAGTTCCCCCTAGCTTTGACATTCTGCCGCATACGTCTTTTGAACCGAGCGGTTGTCCTACCGCCTTTTCGGGAACCGAACAGCTTACAGCGCTGACCTCGCCGAAGCAGCAATATGCAGACGCAAAAATCTGTTCTCCCGACTTTATTTTTACTTTGATATCGACCTTAATTCTCGGAAACTCGTCCTTGTATATTCCGCGGATTGAGCTTAACGCTTTTGCGGAAAAATCAACGTCGTCTTTTCCGCGAATGCCGTTCATATCGCTGTAATTTCCCGAGAAATAACCGTCGGTAAGTCCGCCGCGAGAAAAAACGTTTTTTAAGCGCTCTTCGTCGTATTCCTGTAAGCTAAGGCTTTTCACACACGCATCGACCGCACACGAGACATACTCCGGACGCTTCATTCTGCCCTCGATCTTAAACGAGGCAATTTCAGGAAGCTTGGGAAGCGCTTTTACGATCGAACTATCCTTAAGCGAGATCACATTGTGCCTGCCGTTTACGCTGAAATCAAGACGGCATGGCTGGGCGCAAAGTCCGCGGTTCCCGCTTCTTCCGCCAAAAAACGCGCTCATATAACACTGACCGCTTACCGATGTGCAAAGCGCTCCATGTACGAAAATTTCAAGCTCAATCTCCGCTTCGCGGCTTATTTTCATTATCTCTTCCCTTGAAAGCTCACGACCGATAACCGCTCTTGAAAAACCGAGTTCATGTGCGGCTTTTACTCCCGAAACGCTGTTGAGTGTCATCTGCGTTGAAGCGTGCCGCGGCATTTCGGGGCATATTTTGCGGATAAGCGCCGCTGCTCCCAAGTCCTGAACAATTATTCCGTCCGCTCCGCTTTTCGCAGCTAATTTCACACATTCCGCAAGATCCTTAAGCTCGTCGTCATAAACAAGCGTATTAAGCGCGACATAAAGCTTTACTCCGCGTTTGTGACATTCAATTGTCGCTTTATACAGCTCCTCGTCCGAAAAATTCTCGGCGTTTTTTCTTGCGGAAAACCGCTTTAAACCTAAATAAACGGCGTCAGCCCCCGAATTAAGAGCCGCCTTCAGACTTTCAAAGCTTCCGCATGGCGCAAGAATTTCGCTCATAGCGTAAGCTGACCGTCCTCAAGCATCTCTTTTACCTGCTTATCAAGCGAAGCGTTTGTCTTTTTCAGCGATTTAATCTCGCGAATAAGCTCAGCATTTTTAACGGTGAGTGCGGAAAGTTCTTCCTTTGTTTTTTCAAGCTCTGCGAGAGGTCCTTGTTCATCTGCCATCTTTAACGCGGCATTTTCACTTTCGATCTGCGAATATCTTACCTTAAGTTCGTTAAGATCCGAGCAGATCCTGTCAAAATCCTTATTTTTAGCGGAAAGCTCGGTTATTGTTTCTTTTAGCTCTTTATTATTTTTTTCAAGCTCGTCATATGCCGCCGCAAGCTCGTCAAAATCGTCTTCTTTTCCTTTTTTGCTCTGAAGATCTTCGAGAAGCTCCTTTTGCTTCTTGGCTTCCGCTTCGGCTTTATCCGCCCGCGATTTCTCTCGGTTGAATGCCTCCTCAAAATTCATTGCTTTATCAAGCTTTGTAAGCAGGCGCTTGTTTTCTTCTGTCACTTTAACCGCTTTATTATTTTCGTTTTCAAGCTCCGAAATACGCTTATCGCGCTCGGAAACCGTCTTCTTCTGTTTTTCGATCTCAGCGGCATTTTCACCCGATATGCGCGAAAGGTCGGAATTTTTCTTTGTAAGCTCGGAAATATTCTTTTCCGCGGAGGAGAGCTGTGTTTTAAGTCTTTCGCATTCAGCCGCCTTTTCGTTTGCGGATTTTAGGGTCTCCGCAAGCTGTTCATTTTTCCCCTCAAGCTCCGAAAAGCGCTTTGTAAGCTTATCGAATTCTGCTTTCAGCTTTTGCAGTTCACTGCTGTCGCTTCTGAGCTTCCGGTTTTCGTCAAGCGCCGCCTTACTTTCGGCTTCCATAGTTTTGAGCCGCGCGATCTCGGAGTTTGCGCCGTCAAGCTTTATCTGCATTTCGATAAGCTCATTTGAAAGCTCGAGTGCGGAGTAAACCGCCGCGTCGTCACGGCGCAGATCGATATTCTCCGTACAGTATTCCGTCATTTTTTTATCTATTTTTTCGGCGGCGGAAACGAGTACCTTCGCGTTGTCTGTAACAAGCTTATAATTTCTTCCGCCGATCGTTACCGTGATTTTTTCGTTCAGCATTGACTTAAACGTCCTTTCAAAAAATGTATATATATTTATTATAATACTTTTTTGCTTTCATTTCAATAGGAAATTGCAAAAAATTTCGGAGCCGCGCTTTACGGCTCCGAATATCGGATTTACATACTCAAAAAATATCATAAAGCGGTTCTCAGTCAAGCTCCTTCATAACGCTCATATAAGCGGGACGAATGATTTTTCCCGCGCTTGTAAGTTCCTCAAGTCTGTGCGCGCTCCAGCCCGCTATTCTCGCAACGGCGAAAATAGCAGTGAAAAGCTCTGTGGGGATACCGAGCATATCATATACAAAGCCGCTGTAAAAGTCAACGTTCGGGCTTACGCCTTTCATTATCTTGCGTTTCTCGGCAATAAGCTTCGGCGCAGCGTCCTCAATGTACTTGTAAAGCAGCATATCGTCCTCGCGCCTTTTCTCTGTAGCAAGCTTTTCAACAAAGCCTCTGAAAATTCTTTCTCTCGGGTCGGAAAGCGAATATACCGCGTGTCCCATTCCGTAAATTAGTCCCTTACGGTCAAACGCCTCTCCCGCTAAAATTTTCCCGAGATACTCGTATACTTCCTCATAGTCCTTCGGGTCTTTAACATTTTCGCGGATATTTTCCATCATCTCCATTACCTTCATATTGGCTCCGCCGTGCTTTGGTCCTTTAAGCGACGACATTGCCGCGGCAATTGTGGAATAAGTATCCGAACCGGACGAAGTAACGACGCGCGTGGTAAAGGTGGAGTTGTTTCCTCCGCCGTGTTCCATATGAAGCATAAGCGCAACGTCTAAGACCTTAGCCTCAAGCGCGGAATACTGTCTGTTAGGACGAAGCATCATAAGCAGATTTTCCGCGGTCGAAAGGGCGCTGTCGGGACGGTGGATATACATACTCTCATCGTTTTCATAGTGGTTATAGGCATGATAAGCATATACCGCGAGCATCGGAAACTCCGCCGTAAGCTTTATGCACTGGTAAAGGCTGTCCTCAAGCGATCCTGAAAGCGTGGTCGGATCGTATGACGCAAGAGTAAGAATACTTCTTGTCATTGAGTTCATAATATCCTTACTCGGCGCTTTCATAATGACGTCGCGCGTAAAATTTGTCGGAAGCGAACGGCACATTCCCAGAATATTCTTAAACCGTTCTGTTTCCTCCTCATCCGGCATCTCTCCGAACATAAGAAGATATGCCGTTTTTTCAAAGCCGAAACAACTGTCCCCGCACATAGACACAAGATCCCTGACATTATATCCGCGATACCACAGCTCTCCGTCACAGGGAACTTCATTTCCGTTTTCGTCCTTAGTAAAAGAAACCATTTTTGAGATTGAGGTAAGTCCCGTAAGAACTCCCTTTCCGTTTACATCACGAAGTCCGCGGTTTACTCCGTATTTTTTGAAAAGCTCATCGGAAATATAATCGTTTTTTCTGCATAATTCCTGCTTTTCCGCCGCGTATACTCTGATCTCATCTGTCATATAATACCTCTCTTTCTAAGACTTCCCCAAAACAGAAAACAGACAGTTTTTCCTCCTGCTAAAATGCCTGTTTTCAGACCGCCGTAAGCTCTCAGATACAAGTAAGTCGCGCCACGGCTGACCATAAAGGCTGCAATGGTGCGGCTGACAAATCGGATGATTTTTTCGACAGTCCGAACTTCCTGTTTAATGTGTATTATATTGATTATAACATAAACAAAATGATAAATCAAGAGGTAAGAGAAATTTTCACATATTTATCATATAACATCATTAACATACAAGATTTATATGGTTATAATTATCAACAGCGATACAAAATCAAATTATAATCATGAAAAAAATGCAAATGCGATGTAAGACTGTCATCTGAGGAGGTGAAAAAATGAAAGAAATCGATATAAATTCGGGACTAAGCTCTGCTGAAGCCGCAGCCGCGAAAAAGAACAGCGGCGGAGTAAAAACAAAAAGCGTCGGAAAAATAATAAGCTCCAATATTTTTACTTTTTTTAATCTGATAAATGTTATTATAGCGGTAGCCTTAGCGATGGTAGGAAGCCGGAGAAATATGCTGTTTATGGGGGTCGTTGCGGGAAACGCGGCGATAGGTATCTTTGAGGAGATACGCGCGAAAATAAAGCTCGACAAGCTGAAAATACTTACCTCTCCGAAAGCTAACGTTATTAGAGACGGAAAGGAAATAGAGATAGATCTTACGGACGTAGCCGAAAACGACATTATGGTTTTAAGAAGCGGAAACTCTGTTTGCGCGGACTGTGTGGTGCTTGACGGAACGGTCGAGGTAAATGAAAGCCTGCTTACGGGAGAAAGCGAACCGACAGCCAAGCGTACGGGTGACGAGCTATACTCGGGAAGCTTCATAACAAGCGGATATTGCAAGGCTCAGGCTGTTCGAGTGGGAGACGACAGCTTTTCGGGGAAAATAACCGCTTCGGCAAAAGGACCGATCAAACGCCCCTCGGCAATGATGAATGACATAAATAAAATCTTGAAAATAATTTCATTATGCATTTTTCCGTTCGGAGCGATCTTGTTTACAAAAGCATATTTCTTTTCCGAAACGCCGCTTTCCGAAAGCGTAGAGCAGACCGCGGCGGCGCTTATCGGAATGATACCGGAGGGCTTGCTTCTGCTTACAAGCACAGCTCTCGCGGTAAGCTCAATACGGCTCGCGCGAAAGAAAACACTGTGCCGAAACCTTTACTGCGCGGAAAGGCTGTCACGAGTGGATATTTTGTGCATTGACAAAACAGGTACGCTCACAGAAGGCAAACCGAAGCTTGAAAATATCATCCTCATCGACGAGAATTTTGACGCCGAAGCCGCATTATTTTCATTTGTAAACGCGTTTGAAGCTCCGAATTCAACGCTCAGGGCGATCGCAGGCTCTCTGTCGGGAGAAAGCGCGGAAAAGCCGCTCGAGGTTATTGAATTTTCGTCCGAGCGTAAATGGAGCGCGGCAGTTTTTGAAAAATTCGGGACCCTTATACTCGGAGCGGAAGAGTTTGTTCTAAAAAGTGATAAGCTATGCAAAAAATACTCGCAATCGGGACTGAGAGTACTTGTGCTTGCATATACAAGAGAACGTATTATCGGCGGAAAATTGCCTAATGACATATCCGCAAAAGCGGTAATCACGCTTTCGGATACGATAAGACCATCCGCGTCAAGCGCGCTTGAGTTTTTCAGAAAACAAGGCGTTCAGCTAAAGATAATAAGCGGCGACAGTCCCGAAACCGTGGCGGACATAGCAAGAAAATGCGGATTTGAGGGAAACTGCGCGGATATGTCCGAGATAAAAGCGGATAAAATAGCTGAGATTGCCGAAGACTGTGCGATATTTGGCAGAGCAACACCCGATCAGAAGGTCAATATAATAAAAGCGCTCAAAGCCTCGGGACATACTGTCGCAATGATCGGCGACGGAGTAAACGACGTTCCCGCGCTTATCGAGGCGGACTGTTCGGCGGCTTTGCAGTCAGGAAGCGACGCGGCAAGATGCGTATGCGAACTTGTGTTGATGAACTCGGATTTTTCCTCTCTTGCAGATTGTGTAAACGAGGGGCGCAGGTGTATAAACAACATCGAACGTTCCTCCGCGCTGTTTCTTGTGAAAACGATTTTTTCGTTTATACTTTCGGCGCTGCTGCTTTTTTTGCCGTACAATTATCCGTTCAAGCCCATCCAGCTCACGCTCATAAGCGCGCTTATGATTGGCGCGCCGTCGTTTCTGCTGACATTAGAGCCGAATTTCGGCATTATACGCGGAAGCTTTGCAAAAAATGCGCTTAAGCGCGCCGCCCCGTTCGGCATAGCCGCGGCAGTCGGTGTTATAGCGGCGGAGATAATCTGCAGAATTTATGAGATTTCGGACGATTTTTCTTCAACTATATGCGTATTATTTACGGCGGCGATATGCTTTTGGTCGCTGATTCGCGTTTGCATTCCGTTCCACAAAAAGCACATGATAATGTGCATAACGATATTAACGGCATTTATTTCGGCAGCGCTTTTCTTTCCCGATATTTTCTTCCTTTCGTTCCGAATCTAATTCCCTATTTTTCGACGGAGTTCGCAGCCTATATAAAAATGTGAAATAAATTTTAAAAAAACTATTGACAAATCATTTTCAGCGTGGTATAATATTTTTTGTTGAGTGAATATTCAGCAAAATATCGCGGGATGGAGCAGCTCGGTAGCTCGTCGGGCTCATAACCCGAAGGTCGTAGGTTCAAATCCTGCTCCCGCAACCAGCAGGGCAAACCCTGCACACAGTACGTCCCGCACGCTGTTGCGGGACGATTTCTTTTTGCTCGAATACAACGAAATCTTTTTGTAAAGGTTAGACAACAAAAACAGCCTTGCTTTGCAGGTCTATTTTTGTTGGTTTTTATTTGAATCTACAATTCGCAAACCGCACACCGCATCTACTCTGCGCTGCGCTAACCAAGCAGCGCTTCACACTCCGCTTCGCCCCGTGTTCAGTTTCTGCTTGTTTTTGCGAATTGTGTGAATGTTTATAATGTCGTTCTTATCGAAAAAATCTTTTTATAAAGGTCGGACACAAGGGCAATGCCCTTGACCAAACACGCCCTGCAAGTTGCTGTGGGACGGTTTCTTTATACTCGAATACAACGATACGGAGGAATTATGGGACTATTTAACCTGATAAATAAAAAGAATTCATTTCCTTTTCATGACAAGCCCAATACTGCTGTGTTCACCTGTATTCACGTCCTTAATGAAGAAAGACCGATACTTCATGTAACGCATGATGAAGATGGGTATTGGCAATTTTTATGTGGAGATAATCATAATGAAGACGAGGCAAAAATAATTGCTTTGTCGGAGGCGTATGAACTGGATAATTCGGTAGGAAACCTGGCTGAAATGGATTATGGGCACAGCGCGGACAGAAAAGACGAAAAAAGTGATTGGGTCATAAAATAAGTTCCGTTTTATCATAACAAAAGTAAATACTTTTTGAAAATCCTAAGGTCGAAAAGTATTATTCATTTATATCAAAAACAGCGTTCCGTACGCTTGTGCGAGACGATTTCTTTATGCTCGAATAAAAAACTAAAGCGCGCTCTGACAGGAACGCGCTTTTTTGAGTATCAAGGGAGAATTACTTTCTCTTTCGGCTGACAACAACTGCCGCGCCCGCGAGAGCTATAAGCCCTATCGTGAGTGAGAATCCCACAGCGCCCGTGTCGGGGTTTGCAACGGTGCCGAAGTTGTTATTGTCAGTTGAGGTATCAGTGCTGTTTCTTGTGGATATATCGTCATCATCGTCGTCGTTATCATCGTAGATCGGCTCGGACGTTACGATATACTCGCTGAAATGATTGGTTTTAAATTCTATATAACCGTCGTCCGTAAGCTTAGCATTCATATTTGTGTACGAACCGTCAGCTTCCGCACGGTAAACGTAAATAGTTTTACCTGCAAGAGCATCGGGAACGGGAATCCTGACAGTAACATATCCGTTGGGCTGAACCTCATTACCGTCCTTCTTAAAGCTGATATCAAATGTGAAATTATTTTCATCGGTCTTGTCTGCTAACGCAGCAACAACAAGCTCTGTGCCCGACTCAAAAGCGCCCTCTTCGGCAGCAGCAGTTATTTTTGTGGCTTCATCTATGTATTCTATACGATCTTCGGGAGTTTTGGGAGCATAGTTGTAGTGGATTTCGGCGTCTCCAAACAAATACTTTTTCGGAGTAACATCTTGCCACAACTCTCCACCACCCATCTTATAAATATAATATTCTCCGTATTCTCCACCCCATTTAGATGTAAAAAAGAAATTTATTTCATTCCATTGCTCCTCTGTTCCCGTATAATATACATCACTAAGGTTTTCAATGGCTTCGCTTCCGAACATAGAAGCTAAATAAATAACACTATCCGGAATGGTTATTCTTTCGATTCCTGTGGAATTCATAAAAGCTGCACCCGAAATCGAAACTATGTCATCGGGTACTATAACATCTCCCGTACAGTTAGTACCGTCATATAATACTTTACCCGCAGTAACTAACGGATTTTTTTCTTGTTCGCTCTCAAGCCACAGTGTATTATCAAATGCATTTCGGTGAATTGCAATCAAACTATCGGGGAAAGATACGCTTTTAAGGCTTGTGCAGTCTGAAAATGTACCAACGTTAATCGTTGTTATGCTATTCGGAATTATTATTTCTGCAAGACTTGTGCAGCCCTCAAACGCATAATTATCAATCTTGGTCACACTGTCCGGAATTGTTATGCTTTTAAGGTTTTCACAGGATCTAAAAGCACATACCGATATTAAATTTACGCCGTCCGAAATTGTTACGTTTGTAAGATATGTGCAAAACCCGAAAG
Organism: Oscillospiraceae bacterium; assembly: GCA_022508945.1. GTDB lineage: Bacteria > Bacillota > Clostridia > Oscillospirales > Ruminococcaceae > CAG-115. Next base: position 22,563 of record JAFLUE010000003.1, on the reverse strand, counting down.
CATAATCGCCAATTTCGGTCACGCTGTCGGGAATGGTTACGCTTGTAAGGCTTTCACAACCGGAGAAAGCGCTTTCACCGATCAAGGTCACACAGTTCGGAATAACAACATCTCCTATGCAGGTTGTTCCGTCATATAACACATTATTTATGATAACAAGTGGGTTTTCTTCTCTCTTGCTTTCAAGCCACGGCGTATTATAGAAAGCGCCACTGCCTATCGATGTCACGCTGTCGGGAATCGTTATGCTTGTAAGGTTTGTGCAGCCGTTGAAAGCAGACCAGCCGATTTTAGTCACACCACTGCCGATAGTTACATTTTCAAGACTTGTGCATTTTTTAAAAGCCTCATTACCAATAGAGGTTACACTGTCAGGAATTGTTACACTTATGAGACTTTCGTTCAAACGAAAAACACTATTTTGAATCTCCGTAACTTTTTTACCGTCTACTTCTTCGGGAACAGTAACTTCGGTAAGGGTTTTGTCTACCAATTCCATTACGCTTAATGTCCCATCATCAAGTTTACGTAATCTCAAGCCGTTTGCTATATATCTTCCCTCTCCGTCGATGATGAAATCCTCTGCAAATGCCATAATCGCCGTCGCCGGCACCAAAGCAGCCGCCATAGCCGCAGCCAAAGCTGCCGCGCCAAATTTTCTTAATTTCACAATTTTATCCTCCATTTTGTTATATAATATTGGCAGTCGATACATTTTACCTAATGTCTAAATATGTGTATCGACAACCGTGATAGTATTATAACATATATTTTTCAAAAAGTCAACTATCTTAATACAAAAAATCCAAAAATAGTAATATCAAATAAAGGTAAACTCAAATTAGAAAAGGGGTGCAATTATGGTTGATTTCGGAGAGACCCTTAAAGAACTCAGACAGCGCGCCGGCTTAACACAAAAACAGCTTGCGGAAAGGCTGTGGGTATCTAAGGCAACGGTAAGCTATTATGAACAATCTCTGCGCTATCCCTCTCCCGAGATCCTGGTGAAAATTTCCGGAGTGTTCCATGTTTCAACAGATTATCTGCTTGGATTAAAGGAAAAAAAGCAAACGCTTGATGTTACGGATCTTCCCGATGAGGACATAGAATTTCTGAAAGCCGCGATAGAGCTTTTACGCAAGAAAAACATGAAATGAATTCTGTGTTTTTAAGGCAATACCGCACAAAGCCGTCAGGCGGTCTTTGCGCGGTGTTGCCTTAATATTTATGTTATCTGTTATCTCCCGATCAGGGGGATTTTTATTCTTCGTACAATTGACAGTATACCGTCAACTCTCGCTGTTAAATGTCAAATATCATATCGGTTTGTCGCGTTAGTTTGTCAAAGGTTGACAATATAAAAATAATATGTTATAATGAAGTAATGCTGATTTTTAGGAGGTAAAAAATGACAACAGCACAAATCATTATGATAATTACGATCGCGGTATATCTTGTGGGTATGCTTATAATCGGTTTTGTCAGCTCGAAGAAAAACAATTCAGTCGGGGATTTCTACCTCGGCGGCAGAAGGCTCGGTCCTATCGTCACCGCCATGAGCGCGGAGGCTTCGGATATGTCGAGCTGGCTGCTTATGGGACTTCCCGGACTTGCATACGCAAGCGGCATCTGCGACCCGGGCTGGACGGCGTTCGGTCTGGTTATCGGCACATATGTAAGCTGGCTTATTGTCGCGAAAAGACTCAGAAACTACAGCGAGCATATCGGAGCAATAACGATCCCCGACTTTTTCTCAAAACGCTGGAATGAAAAATCAAAAGTACTTATGGGAATATCTGCGGTTATTATCATCATCTTTTTCGTGCCGTATACAGGCTCGGGATTTTCTGCCTGCGGAAAGCTTTTCAACTCGCTTTTCGGAGTAGATTATCACATCGCTATGATTATTTCCGCGATAATCATTGTTTCCTACACCTGCTTCGGCGGTTTTCTTGCCGCAAGCCGTACCGACCTTATTCAGAGCATCGTCATGACAATAGCGCTTATTATCGCTGTCTTCATGGGCATTTCCTATGCGGGCGGCTGGGATAATGTTATTGACAACGCAAGCAAACTCCCAGGTTATCTTTCGATCTCGCAGACCTACAACCCCAAAACAGGACAGGCGTCTGAATACGGAGTATTGACGATCATATCGAACGCCGCTTGGGGTCTCGGATATCTCGGAATGCCGCACTTCCTGCTGAGATTTATGGCAATACGCAACGGAAATGAGATAAAAACCTCGAGAAGAATTGCGAGCGTGTGGGTCGTTATTGCAATGTCTGTCGCAATACTTATCGGAGTGATCGGGCTTGGAATCACAGCAAACGGCGGTATTGAACCGCTTTCCGACCCGGAAACGATAATGATTGCCCTCGCGAATCTTATGAGCGAAAATCATGTGCTTCTGGCAATAATAGGCGGACTTATCCTTTCGGGAATACTTGCCTGCACAATGTCAACTGCGGACTCACAGCTTCTTGCAGCGTCCTCGAGCGCGTCTGAGAACCTTATAAGAGGAACCTTCGGAGTAAAAATGTCGGACAAGACCGCAATGCTTATAGCGAGGATCACGCTTGTAGTTATGGCGGCGGCGGGAGTTGTAATCGCGTGGGATCCGAACAGCTCGGTGTTCCAGATAGTTTCGTTCGCTTGGGCAGGCTTCGGCGCGGCATTCGGACCGATAATGGTTGCGGCGCTGTTCTGGAAGCGTTCCAACAAATACGGCGCTATTGCAGGACTTATCGCGGGCGGAGCTACCGTTTTCATCTGGAAGTTCCTTATTCGTCCGCTCGGCGGTTTATGGGATATCTACGAACTGCTTCCCGCGTTTATTGTAAGTATGATCGCTATTATCGTCGTATCAAAGCTTACTTCCAAGCCGGACGAGAAAACGGTTGAGGAGTTTGAGAAAGTTAAGTCGATGTAATTTTTCAAAAATAATAAAACGCTCCGCGAAAATGCTTCGCGGAGCATAGGTAATTTGGTTATTATTTAAAGGTGAGATATGCAAAAATCCATAGATTATTGGGATATAGTTCCTAACACAGGTATAGGTGAATTCCATATTCTTGATACATGGGATAAAGTGGCAGATTATCTGAAAAATAATAATATTAGTTATGTTGTTGAACAGAACATAGCATATTATTCTATAAGAACCGAAAATATGTTGATTTCTTTTGATAAAGATAAATGTATTTTTGCTATTTCTGTTTTTAACGATTTTAAAGGGAAAATAAACAATTCAATCGGACTTAACTCAACCTTAAAAGATGTTGAAAATAACTTAGGAGAATATTGTAACGGACTTAATGAAATTTGTCCAACATATGAATTAAAATCAATTAAAGGTGTTGAGTTTAAGCTTTCAGATGATGAAAAATATGATAATATGGACTTTGAATGGGATGAAACGATAGTTCCTATTGTCGAAATAACTGTGTGGAAAGAAGCTTCATGGAAAAAACAAACAAGTTGCTAAATCCACACACGAATTACCTGAAAGTATGACATTCAGAACTCTCTGCGAAAATGCTTCGCGGAGCGCTTTTTCTATTACACTTCCCTGTTGACAATCGAATAGATAAGCTCCATATCAAGACACTCGCGAACCTGTTCTGCAAGTTTGTCAAACTGCTGCTGTTTGTAGGCTTCATGTTCAACGACCTCGCCCGAATATTCAAGCCCGCTCCTTTTATACAGCGCTTTTACCAGCCTTTCGCAAACGTCCTTGCTGTCGAAAATTCCGTGAACATAAGTACCGCAGACGTTTTTATTGAACGCGCCGTCGGGTTCGTTTCCGTTCAATACCGCAAGCGGATGCGAGTTACCTTCGGTTCTGCCGAGATGAATTTCATAGCCGTCAAATTCCGCTCCCGAAAGGCAACCAAAAAAGCCCGAAATCGCGTTGAATTTCCCGTGAACTTGCCTTAACCTCTTGTTTGAAGAGAAAACCGTTGTCGTATCAAGCAAGCCCATTGCGCGTATGCTTCCGCCGCCCTCGGAGAATTCGGGGTCGGAAATTTGCTGACCCAAAAGCTGATAGCCGCCGCAAATGCCGAAAATCGGCGAATTTGCCTTTATTATAGCGGCTTCGAGTCCGCTTTCGCGCAGGAATTTCATATCCGAAACAGTGCTTTTTGTTCCCGGAAGAATTATCAAATCGGGGCTTTTCAGCTCATCGGCAGTCGACACATAGCGCACGGAAACGCCGCTGAACTGCGAAAAAACATCAAAATCCGTAAAATTTGAAATTCTCGGAAGCCGTATTACGGCGATGTCAACAAGCCCCGTCCGCCTTTTGTTCAACTTTTCGGAAAGGCTGTCCTCGTCCTCGATATCACAGTCAAGAAAAGGCACAACACCCGCGACGCGTATACCTCCGCGGCTCTCGAGTATCTCCGTTCCGCTTTTGAACAGCGTTTTGTCACCGCGGAATTTGTTTACAATAAGCGCTTTCACTCTTTCGCGGTCGATTGGCTCAAGTAAGGACAGCGTTCCCAAAAGCTGAGCGAAGATCCCTCCGCGGTCAATATCGCCGACCAGAACAACAGGAGCGTCCGCTATTCTCGCCATTCCCATATTTACAATATCGTTTTCGGAAAGATTAAGCTCAACAGGGCTTCCCGCGCCCTCAATGACCACTATATCAACGCTCTCGGAAAGCCGCTTGTATGCGTTTTCAACAATAGGCACAAACTCTCTTTTGCGGCGGTAATACTCCGACGCGCTCATATTTCCTATTGCTTCGCCGTTTATAATGACCTGAGAGCCGCTGTCGGAGGTCGGCTTAAGTAAGATCGGATTCATCAAAACACTCGGCTCGGTTCCCGCGGCTTGTGCCTGAACGACCTGCGCCCGTCCCATTTCAAGCCCCTCGCGTGTCACAAAAGAGTTCAGCGCCATATTCTGCGATTTAAACGGAGCGCAGGAATAGCCGTCCTGTTTGAAAATCCTGCACAATGCCGCTGTAATAAGACTTTTTCCCGCGTTTGACATTGTGCCTTGTATCATGATCGACTTGCTCATATAAGCTCCTTAAGCGCGTTGATAAGCGCGGTGTTTTCCTTGTGAGTTTTGACCGAAATGCGGAAAAATTCTTTTCCCAAGCCTTCAAAATTGTCGCAGCTTCTTATCAGGATATGCTTTTGCATAAGCATTTCTTTAAGCGGATAAACGCTTTTTAAAAGCAGGAAATTAGTTTCCGAAGGAAAAACCTTTATTCCGAGAGCTGTAAGTTCATTCGACAAAAAATCTCGCTCATGTTTAATGAGTTCACGCGAACGGTCAAGATAATCGTGTATCTTCAGCGCGGCGATACCCGCCGCCTGTGCCGCGGCGGAAACGCTCCAAGGCTGACCGTATTCGCTTATTTTTTCTGCAAGCGCGATGTTGCCGCAAATCGCGTAGCCAAGCCGCAGCCCAGCCATTGAAAAGCTTTTTGTGAATGCCTTAACAATCATTGTATTTTTGTTTAAAACCAACTTCGCAGAATAACACTCGGCATTTTCCGTGAAATCCATAAAGCACTCGTCAACAACCAAAAGCGTATTTGTTTCGGCACATCTCCGCACAATTTCTCCGACGTGTTCGGTTGAAGTCCCTGTGGGATTGTTCGGGTTGCAAATAAAAACAATATCGACAGCTTTGTTGATCTTTTCAAAAAAATCACGCTTAAGCGCAAATTCATCACATTCCAAAAGAAAATGCTTTTCAACATTGCAGTTAGCTTCTAAAAGCGCTTTTTCGTATTCGGCAAATGTCGGCTCAATAATCAGAGCCCTTTTAGGCTTTACCGCTCCGACGATCCGATAGATCATATCAGCCGCGCCGTTTCCGCAAACAATTTGTTTTGCGTCAATTTTCTCATATTCGGAGATCGCGCTTCTTAATTCGGTGCATTCCGTGTCGGGATATCGCTCGAAATCAGCCTCGGCAGCCGCTTTTCTAACTTCGTTAGAGATTCCGAGAGGATTAAGGTTTACGGAAAAATCGATATCTGCCTGTTCCCCGCCGCCGTGCTTAATTCTCATATAACCAACTCCTATTTAGGAAATACCGCATAAAACAATAACTGCCACTGCTCTGAACGCTGCCGCAATTATCAGCATAATACCGGATGCAGCATACATAAGATCATTTGCGCGGCGGATATCGCGCGGTTCAATTTCACGAAGCTCGTCGCCGATAAACTGCTTTTTGTGAAGCTCGCCGAAATAATACGCATCGCCGCCAAGCCTCAGTCCAAGCGCGCCCGCGCAGACGCTCTCGGTCTGTGCCGAGTTCGGACTTGAATGTTTTCTTCTGTCGCGACGCCAGATTTTCGCGGCGTTTTTCATATCGAGCCGCAGAATCCCCGATGAAATTATCATAAGCAACGCACAAAGTCTCGACGGAACAAAATTAAGAATATCGTCAATTTTCGCTGCGGCAAAGCCGATATCTCCGTATTTCTCGTTTTTGTATGCTATCATTGAATCCATTGTATTTGCGGCTTTGTAAAAAAAAGCCCCGACAGCTCCCCCCAAAGCCATATAAAAAAGCGGCGCGCATACGCCATCGGAAGCGTTTTCCGCTACCGTTTCAACCGCCGCTCTCGTTATCCCCGCTTCATCAAGGCTCTTTGTATCACGTCCGACGATCATCGAGACAGCTTTTCTCGCCTGTTCGATATCGTTTTTTTCAAGAGAAGCACACACCTTCATGCTTTCTGTTTTCAGGCATTTTGCCGCTATACAGTAAAAGCACATAATACTTTCAGCCGCAATGCCGAGCCAAAAATTAAGCCCATACAAAAAAAACAACATAGCCGCGGGTACTCCAGTCGAAAGCAGCAGTACAACCGCCGCAAGCGCGCTCCCTCCAAGCCTCAAATGTCTTCCAAACAGCCTTCGTACAGCTTTTTCGAGCGCGGAAATGAGCGAACCGATAAGCCTTATAGGATGAAAAAGCCAATATGGATCGCCTATTATACAGTCAAGCAAAAAGCCCGCTGCTATCGGCAAAACCGCGTAAATCAAGTTCATTTTATCTCCGAAATAATCGTTATTGTTTCACCGTCAAATTCCACGCAATACCCACAGCCGTTATTGACCCTATAGTCAAAATAGCTTTGCTTCGGCACACAAAAGCGCTCCATAACCGACATTATCGTGCCGCCGTGGACTACAAACGAAAGTCTGTCATAAGGCTGCTCCGCTAAAGCTTTCAGAAATTCATCACAGGTGCGGCGCTTGAATTCATTTGGCTTATCTCCTGAGGGAAACGGCAGCGTCCCGCCGCTGTCGAGCCATATCCGGTAAAATGGATTTTCGCTCAGCTCTCGCGGGCTTTGCCCTTCAAACGCGCCGAAATTGCATTCTCGCAGATCTTCATAAACAACAGGCTCCTTATCGGGATAAATCAGCCTTGCTGTTTGAAGACAGCGCTTCATCGGCGAGCATATCACCATATCGCATTCGGGAAATTCCTTAGCTTTAAGCTCCGAGATACCCTCCGCGCAAAGCGGCTCATCAATTACTCCTATGTATCGGCTTTCGAGATTGCCCTCGGTTCTTCCGTGGCGAATCAGGTTTATTATCACGGCAGTTCTCCTTTAATTACACTTGAAATTCCGCAGTTTATCCGCACAACAGCTTCAGACAGCTCTGCCGCTTTACAGCAGGCTCTTCCCGTTTCCTCGCGCCAGCGCCTCTCGTTTTTATCAAGCGGGATTATCCCACAGCCTATCTCATCCGAAATTATCACGATATTCGGATTTTTTCCGCATATATCCGCAACAAATTCAACCGCGTCTTTTTCATTTATTTCAGTCAGCCTTTTTATCAGCATATGGAAATTATTTACGGCTTTCGCTGAATATACCTCACAAAAATCGCATATGCTTCCGTTAATTATCTCGCTCTCTGAGATCCCGAGAATTTTCGCCGCATATCCTGTTTTTCCCTCATACGCGCCGCCTATTATCAAAATCATGCTTCACTCCGTAGTATTGAAAATGTGTTTACAATTACCCCAAAATTACTGTCAGGCAAACAGGTTTGGGCTTATTTCGCGAATGATCTCCGCTGCCGCTGCTCCAAAAAGCACTGCTATCTCACATATTTGCAGGAAAAATCCCGCGAGATCGCCTGTTATCCCGCCGAAATTTTTATACGAAAAAAGGCGGAAAAACAAAACCGAAAATGCCGCAAAGATAAGCGCCGCCGTACCTGTGATATAGTCAATAAATATCATTCCCGCAGCTATAAACGCTAAAAACACAAAAAGGACAATTATTGACACACGTTTGTCCGCAGGTTTTACAAAGCTTTGAAGCGTTCCGCCGTTCTTTGCCGATTTAAACGTTATCGCGCAAATAGCGCTCAGCGTTCTCGAAAGCGAATAGCCGAGTGCAACAACAGCCATCGTTCTCAATGAGCCGACGCACGAAAACAACCCGAGCTGTAAAATAAAATATGCACCGAGAGCGATAGCCGCAAACGAACCGATATGTGGATCGCTCATAATTTCGAGCTTTTTTTCTTTAGGCGCATAAGAGCTTTGAGCATCGATAACGTCACAGAACCCGTCAAGATGTATTCCTCCGCTTATAAGTATCGGTATCACACACGAAACTGCCGAAAAAAGCAGGTTATTTATGCCGAGACTGTCTCTCGCCATGCTCCACAAGACCAATATCCCGCCAATCACGACCCCGACAAGAGGAAAAAACACAAGCGAAAATCTGCGGTTTTCCTCGCTCCATTTTACCTTAGGCATCGGAATACGCGAATACATCAGGAACGCCGAGCAAAGTGATCTCAGAATATTCACAAAACCGCTCCTTTCAGCATCACGGGTATCCCGCAGACAGCTTCTATGACCACATCGGAAAGCTCTGCAACTCTACTGTTCACCTCGCACAAAACGCGAATATAGTTTTCGACTTCGGCGGTATATTCAATACCGTCACGGTCAACGCTGCTCGTAACTATCACAAGCCGCTTTGTCTTCTCTTTAAGCAGTTTTATACAACTTACGATTTTTTCGACGGAGGCTTTTTCATTGCTCGAGAAAATTTCATTTGCACATAGCGTTGAAAGACACTCAACCAAAATACCTTCCGTTCCGTTCGGAATGTCCGATCCACGAATATCGCGCGATCTCTCGATCGTTTCAAAGCCCTTTCCCTCGCGAAGCTTCCTGTGCCTTGAAATAGCCGACTTCGCTTCCTCGCCGAACGGCTCCATTGTAGCCAGATATATTTTACGCCCAATACCCGAAAGAAGCTCCTCCGCGATCTTGGATTTTCCGCTTTTGCTCCCGCCTGTAACCAATATGACCATAATATTTCCAAACCGTCAGGTAAATTTTGTGTACTGCTTTATCGAAAGCTTTTCAAAACTATGAGATGAATTATAAACCGCAAGCGCCGCGTCAAGCATCGGAAGCAGCAAAACCGCTCCCGTACCCTCGCCAAGACGAAGCTCGGCGCTTATCGGTGCTTTTAATCCGAGTTTTTCAAGCAGCAGCCTTGCCGCAGGCTCCTCCGATATATGAGAAGCCAGCATATAATCGCGGCAAAGCGGACAAATCTCAGCCGCCGCAGCCGCCGACACCGCCGAAATAACTCCGTCAATAACCACAGGCACACGGTAAACCGCTCCGCCCAAAAACAGCCCCGTCATGCCCGCGATATCAAATCCGCCAAGCTTTGACAAAACGTCGATAGGGTTGTCCCTTTTCGGCTTATTTACCTTAATAGCACGGTTTATAACCGCGATCTTACGCGCCAGACCTTCCGAAGAAAGACCCGCGCCGCGCCCCGCGATCTCCTCGGGAGTTTTATCGAGCATAACACAAGCAACAGCCGCCGCCGTTGTTGTATTACCTATCCCCATTTCTCCCGAAACAATGATCTTTACTCCTTGTTTATATAAATCCCGCACAACGTCTATTCCCGCGCTTATCGCGGCGATGACCTGTTCCTCGGTCATTGCCGCGCCGTCGGCGATATTTTTTGTTCCGTATGCGGTCTTTTTACGAATTGTCCCGGAAACATCGGAGTTCATTCCCACATCGACCGCGACAGTCCGCACATTAAAGCAGTCTGCCATTATGTTTATATTTGACGTTCCATCAGCTATTGCTTTTGCAACAATAGCAGTAACTCCGCTCGGAGACTGCGTAACATTTTCGCATACAACTCCGTTGTCCGCGCACATAACAACTGCCGCTCGTTCAGACAGATCCACATCGGGAGAGCCTATGATACCGGCAATTTGGGCTATCTGATCCTCAAACAGCCCCAAGCTCCCGAGCGGCTTTGCTATACTGTTCCAGCGTTCATTTGCCGCCGATACCGCGGTTTTATCCACGGGTACGATCCTGCTTATTCTTTCCATTGTTCTCCGTAAAATAGAGGAAAAGCTTTTGCCCTTCCTCATAAATACAATTCATCAAATCAATCGCCGAAAGAAATGCCGATAGATCTTGCGGTTTTTACAAGCTGATGATTTTCGGGGACAAACTTGGTCTTCATAGCAACGTCCGCGAGAGGATTTTCAGTAATCACTCCGTCAACCATAGCTACGCTGTAGCCGAATTTTTCTGTCTTTAGAAGCTTAGCCGCGTGAGCGCCGAACTGTGTCGCGAGGATCCTGTCATAAGCCGAAGGCGAGCCTCCGCGCAGAATATGCCCCGGAACAACGGTTCTTGTTTCGAGTCCGGTTTTGGATTCGATAGCTTTCGCTATGCGGGTCGTTGCTGTTACGATTCCCGCGTCGGCACGTGTCTGAGCGCGCTCCTTTTTCTTCATCTTCGCTTCTTCAATATTATAAGCGCCCTCCGCTACGGCAATGATCGAAAAGGCTTTTCCCGCGTCCGCACGCTTCTGACAAGCCTTTGCGACCTTGTCGATATCATATGGGATCTCGGGTATAAGTATGATATCCGCGCCTCCCGCTATACCGCTGTAAAGCGTGAGCCAGCCTGCCTTATTTCCCATAATTTCAATAACCATGATCCTGCTGTGGGAGTTTGCGGTCGTGTGTATTCTGTCGATAACTTCTGTGCCGATGTCTACAGCCGAATGAAATCCGAACGTAACGTCCGTTCCGAAAATATCATTGTCGATAGTTTTCGGAAGGCCGATTATATGAAGCCCCTCCTCCGACAGCATATTAGCGGTCTTATGAGTTCCGTTTCCGCCGAGAGTAAACAGACAGTCGAGCTTCAAGTCCTTGTAGGTCTGTTTCATCTCCTTTACCTTATCCACATTGTCGTCCCCAATGATCTGCATCATTTTGTACGGAGTACGCTTTGTTCCGAGAATAGTGCCGCCAGTGGTAAGAATTCCCGAAAAATCCGAGCGCGACATTTCCTTATAGTCTCCGTGGATAAGCCCGTGATATCCATCGTAGATCCCGACGATCTCGACATTATCGCCGAAGGTCTCGTAGGTCGCTTTTGCAACTCCGCGAATCGTCGCGTTAAGTCCGGGACAGTCTCCGCCGCTTGTAAGAATACCGATCCTCATTTTTGCCATAATAAACCTCCATAAACATCTATTGAATTTTTATAATTTACCACTGATTTCGTTTAACCTTGAGACGGTTGTCCGCACCCTCAAACAGCAAGATCTTCATGCAGAACAGTCTTGACCATATCCTGTCACGATAACGCGCCTTGATATCATTTTCGTCAAGATTTGTGTTAACTATTATCGGCTTATTTTTAGACATTCTTGTATTAAGAAGCTGATACACCAGCGACTCGCTGTAATCCGAGGAATGCTCCGCGCCAAAATCATCGAGAATAAGCAAATCACAATCATTTATAATCTGCATTGAGTCTCCTTCGACCTTATTGAACTGCTCAGAGCTAAGCATTCTCACAAGCTCGGGTACGGAATTATATACCACAGATAATCCCTTTTTAATAAGCTCGTTTGCGATAGAAAGCGAAAGATGAGTTTTGCCAAGTCCTGTTGCTCCGATCATAAAGATACCGATGCCATTGCCGTTGAAATTCTCGGCAAACTTCCGGCAGTAATCAAGATTTCTTTTCATAATATCGCGCGGGGAAAAACCATGCTGCGGAATAAATGTATCCGAATATAATGACAGATCAAAATCCTCAAACGTACAAAGTGCGCCGCTGTTAATGTCGTTCGCGGCAATTTTTACGGCGGCACGTTTTACACAATCACACCACTCACCGTTTACAGCGCCCTTGTCGCCGCAAATCGTGCAATAATAAATCGGTTTCAGATAATCTGCGTCATACCCGTTTTTTTCGAGGATCTCGGTCATTTTCGACTGTATCGCGAGATTTCTGTTTTTTATCTCGTTCAGCCTTTCAGTCCTATTTTCGCCGCCCTGTATTACAACCGCGACAACATCGCTCGTTGTCTGTGCAAGCTCCTCTTCAAGCCTTTGATACTCGGGTATTTTTTTTAAGATCTCCTCGCGGCGCTCGGCTTCGACGCGCTTGTTTTTGGCATACTCAACCTCTAACAGATTTTGCGCTTTTATAAGGTACTCCTTATTCATCATTTTCATCAACATCCATTCTGTAGCTATTGCGGATTTGAGTCATAATATCGTTCACATCAAACGAAGATTTTGAGGAACTTGATTTTTCCACCGTCTTTTGCTTTGCTTTGGCTTTAGAAGGCACACTTGTCTGCTTTTTGGACGCCTTATAGTTCTCCGACGCTTTTTGTGCATCCTCAACAGTAAAGATCCCGTTTGTTTTCCAGTTTTCGAGGATTGTATTCATATACTCGGGCTTCCACGAACCTATATTGTAAACAGTTTCGTCATAAGCGTGCATAATCATTTCTTCGCTGAATCCCCACTGCTCCGACCATACCTCAACCAAGTCGGTCGTTTTCTTCGGCAGCTTTGATTTAAGACCCATTGCCGTTTTAAGACGATCGTAAAGTCTGTCGCGCTGTTCGAGCTTAAGCACGCGGGCGTTTGCAAGCTCTACGCTGTTTATCCCGTTATCAGCCCAATCTTTCGCGCATGTCCATATGTATTCGGGCGTTGTTTTTTCAGCTTTTACGCAGTAATTAAGCAACATAAGCGAAACTCCGACATTCAGCCCGTAATGGTCTACAAGAGATATGACAACATTTAATTCGCGCGCACGCAGCGGTCTTCCATACAGGTTTTCAGCCTCCGAAAACAGCAAAGCTATTTCCTTGTCATTTTTTATTCTGTCCGCAATTTCTCCGGAGGACGCGGAAGAAGGCTTCAAGGCTTTGGTTTTTGCGGCAGAGGGCGTTTGAATATCGACTTCCGTTATGCTCGGCGATTTTTCCTTTGCCGCGCACAGCTCTCCGCTGTCATCGCCGTAAGCTCTGCGGATAATGCCGCGCTGTTCCCAGAAAACAGCCGCGTCCTCAAGCTCTCCGTTTTTGGAAAAGCCGAGTTTATCGCGAAGCTCGTCATCCGAAAAGCACTCCCCGCCGTGTCTTAGCAAAAACAGCAGAAGCTTAAGAGAATTACCGCCCGCGAGCTTTATATATTCGTCAACAACGCTTGTGGGTACGGCAAAAACCTTATTCCACACACCCGCGTTAAGTTTATAATCCATTTTACAATCCAACCCGTTAATAGAATTATTTATGTAAATATTGTAACACAATCCGCCGTTTTTTTCAAGAGCTTTTGAAAAAAAGCATGAAATTGACAATTAAAAAGAATGAACATTTTTACGAAATAGTAAAACGTGCGCCAAACAGATCTCTGACGCACGTTTCCTTAATTCAATTATTCAAGCTTTAATTCAGCAGTTTTTCGGGATCTTCTCCTGATAGTGATCGAGAAGCTCTCCAAAGCGCTGGAAATGTACGATCTCACGCTCGCGAAGGAACTTTATGACTTCGTTTACATCGGGATCGTCCGAAAGACGAAGAATATTGTCGTATGTTGCTCTCGCCTTCTGCTCTGCCGCTAAATCCTCCGTAAGATCCGCAATCGGATCGGCCTTGCTCTGAAGATATGCCGCGGTAAACGGAACTCCTGCCGCGCTCGCGGGATAGACCGCGTTTGCGTGATCTACGTAGTATGCGCCCGCGCCGTATTTATCAAAGCTTCTTGCGCCTTCTCCGTCCGTAAGCTGGGAAACTATGCTTCCGACGATCTCAAGATGAGCTAATTCCTCAGTGCCGATATCCGTAAGCAGTGCCTTTCCCATATTGTCAGGCATTGAAAATCTCTGCGACAGATAGCGCAGTGATGCGCCCAATTCCCCGTCAGGACCGCCATATTGCGAGAGAATGATTCCCGCAAGCCGCGGGTTTTTGTTTTTTATGTTTACGGGAATTTGTGTTCTTTTCTCAAAAATAAACATATAGTGTCACCTCGTATTCAAATTATCTCAGCTTTGAGGAGGGAATTTTCCGCAAAGCCAGTCCCATTCTCCGTCTTTTCCCGCGCTGTTTGAAGTGATCGGATAAAAGCTTTCTTCAAACGCCGCTTTGCAGGCATTATACTGTTTTACGGCTTCGCGGAACATTCCGATCGCTCTTTCATCGTCGGGGTGGGTATCGAGGTAAAGCTTAAGATCCATAGCGAAAAAGTCAGCTTCCATTATTGCTTTCATAAGCTGAGCGCAGCCCGGCTGGCTGCCGTTGCTGCCTGTGCTGTTTTCATTTCTTTCGAAATGACGGTTGTTGTAGCTCATACTCATATTATTTCCCATTGAAAAGCCCCCTCTCGTATTCATCAATAGTGATGTTAAGCTCGGGGAAAATCGTTCCCGCCATAAGCGCCTTTGCCGGTGAATAGACTCTATCCATTCGCTGTATCGGAACATATGAATATCCGACGCGCGCCTTCATTTTATCCATAAAATCTTCCTTTCATTATATGAGGTAAGTAGTATCAGCGAATGCTTTTGCTTTAAGCTTTTCTGTAAGCTTCGGCAGATGCTTCCGCTTCTTTATTATATGCATTTGCCCAAATTGAGTTCATAAACAGAGTTTTAAGCTCATAGACTTGTACAAAATCGGATCCTCCGTCGGATTTTATAAAAGAAAGGGCAAATTTATGAGCGATAAAAGATTTATTAAAAACGCGGCGTTTTTGTTTGTTTCCATGGCAATAACAAAAATTGTCGGGGCATTGTTCAAAATACCTCTCGCAAATCTCCTGGGAGGAACGGGAATGGGATACTTCTCGACCGCATACGGTCTGTACTCGCCGATCTTCGCGCTTACGGCGGCAGGTATTCCCACGGCGATCATGCGTACAACGGCGCGGTGTGCTGCCTGTGACGATCTTTGCAGAGCGGCGGTAGTAAGGAAATATGCCGTTATGCTTTTTGCGGCGGTGGGAATTATGGGAACAATGCTCATAGCGCTTCTTGCAAAACCGTTCGCGAATTACATAGCCTGCTCTCCGAAAAGCGTTTTGGCGATAATATGTATTGCCCCCGCAGTTACCTTATGCTGTATAGCGAGCGTTTTCAGAGGCTATCGCGAGGGTCTTTCAGACGTAAGACCGTCCGCGGCGGCTTCAGTGGCTGAGGCTGTTTCAAGAGCGATTTTCGGGCTGTCTCTGTCATACGCGGCTGTTTTCTACGCACAAAACGCGTTTAACAGCGGCAAAGATGTTTTCGGAGTATCCTGCTCGACCATTGAACAGGCGTATAATACTTCTCTGCCATACGCGGCGGCGGGAGCGATTTTTGCCGTAAGCATAAGCGAGGGCTTCGGACTGATAACGCTTTTGATTATGGAACGAAAAAACAAAAACCGGATCCGTCTGCCTAAAAGATGCGAATACAGCGTCCGTGAGATATGCATATCGCTTATAAGGGAGACGCTGCCGTTGTCAGCTTCGGCGCTTGTTATGAACTGTGTTTCGTTTGTCGATCTGCTTACCGTAACCAGAACGCTTGCCGCGTCCGCCGAGCGGAATCAAGCGTTTTACACAGAAAATTTCAGGGCGATAATCGAACAGTGCGGAGGCTTTTCCGAGCTTGCAAACTTCATGTACGGAAGCTACACGGGAATAGCGACCTCGCTTTTTATGCTCATTCCGTCCTTTGCGGGAATGGCAGGAACAGCCGCGGCTCCCGAGATCGCGGCGGCATGGGAGAAAAAAGACGTAAAGCTTATCGCGCAAAAAATATCGCTCCAAATCAGAACAAGCACACTTATCGCCTGTCCCGCCTGTTTCGGAGCGGCGGCGCTTGCGGAGCCTGTGCTGAATTTACTATACAGATCGCGCGCGGCTGAGGTTTCTGTTTGCGTAAACTCATTTGTAATCCTGTGCCTCGGCGGAATTTTTATGGTTATCTCCTCCTCGCTGTTCGGAATTTTCCAATCGATCGGAAAACCGTTTATCCCTCTTGTTCTTATGATAATCTCGGTATTTCTTAAACTTATCCTAAATCCGATATTGATCTCAATCCCCGCACTCAATATTTCGGGTGCGGCGCTCTCAAGCATAATAGGCTACGCGTTTACGGCGTTTTTCGGACTTTTAGCCCTAAAACGCAATTTTCCGCAAAAAACAGGACTTTTGAAAGCAATTATTCCGAACCTTTTCAGCGGGATCATCTGCGGAATATGTGCGGGAATAGTACATGAATGCCTTAAAAATTCCGTAAACGAACTGTTTTCCATTGGAATTTCAGTAATTTCAGGCGTTTTTGTTTGTGCAATATTAACTATTTTGAATCACGGATTTTGTATAAACGCTATAATTAACAAAAAAATTGAAAAAAATTGAAAAAAGCCCTTGAAAAAATAAATAAAATAGGGTATTATAAGAAAGTAATCTTTTCTTAGGGGCGTTGGAAATGGATTTTGTATTTAAGAACAATTATGACATTTCCGACCTGATTGAAATAGTTAAGATCCTGAGAAGCGAAAACGGCTGTCCGTGGGACAAGGTTCAGACGCACGAAAGCATACGCTCCGATCTCATTGAGGAAACGTATGAGGTTTGTGAGGGAATAGACAGGGACAGTCCGGAGATGCTTCGTGAGGAGCTTGGAGATCTGCTCTTGCAGATCGTTTTTCACGCTCAGATCGAAAGTGAAAAAAACAATTTCGTTTTTAATGATGTTTGCAGCGATATCTGCAAAAAGCTTATCGAGCGTCATCCGCACGTTTTCGGAAGCGTAAAAGCCGAAACAGCGGACGAGGTTCTTAAAAACTGGGACGCGATAAAAAAGGAAACCAAAAAGCAGGAAAGCTATTCGGATACTCTCGAAAGTATCCCGAGTACCTTCCCCGCTTTGATAAAGGGCGATAAAATTTGCAGGAGAGCATCAAGAGCCGGTATTTGCGAAAAAGATCCTGCAGAAGCGCTGAGAGCGCTTTCAAAGGAATTAAGCAGACTTGCGGACGAAGCTGAAAAAAACGCAGATAATACAGACGGTGATAAGAACGAGCTTTATCAGAGTATGATGGGCGTGATCTTGCTCAAGATCTGCGAGGTGGACAGGCTTTTAAAGGTTGACAGTGAGAAGGCGCTTACTTATGCTTCTCAAAGATTTACGGCTGAGTTCAGGAAAGCCGAAGAGGAAATTTCCGCAAACAAAAGAGAGCTTGATAAGCTTTCGGAGGACGAGCTTCGCGGGGTAAAAAACAGGATCTTTAGCGGAACGGCCGCTATTAGATAGAATTTTTTGGAGGTTTTACAAATGACAAAAGCAGAATTAGTTACAGAAGTAGCAGCTAAGTCAGGTCTTACAAAGAAGGACGCTGAAAAGGCAGTTGCAGCAGTTATCGAGACTGTTTCCGAGACTCTTGCTAAGGGTGAGTCTATCCAGTTGGTTGGATTCGGAACATTTGAGGTTCGTGAGCGTGCGTCGAGAACAGGTATCAATCCTCGCACAAAGGAGAAGATCTCCATTCCCGCGACAAAGGTTCCCGCTTTCAAGGCAGGACGCGCTCTTAAGGATGCTGTAAGCACTCCCGTTGCAACTAAGAAGAAGAAAAAGTAATTTTCCGACGAACGGATCATGAAAAAAGCGGCGGGTTCCGCCGCTTTTTATTTTTCCGAATTATGTTTATTTATCGTATGCTGCTGTACGGCAGTAAAAAATCAGTTATGATACAATAATGCAATATACAATCGGATCGGTATTTTGATTAATGATTTTCCGGAAAGAAGTAAAAAATGAGATTAGATAAGTTTTTAAAGGTTTCGAGGCTTATAAAGCGCAGAACCGTCGCAAATGAAGCCTGTGACGCGGAAAAGGTTTTTGTAAACGGAAAAGCCGCAAGAGCGTCTTACGAGGTGAAGGTTGCGGATATTATTGAAATAAACATCGGAAAGCCGATAAAGGTCAGGGTCACTGACATAAAAGAATTTACAAAAAAGGATGAAGCCGCGGCTTTGTATGAGGTAATATGAGAAAATGCCCGATAAATTACGGCTCGGCATTCGGAGTTTTTTAAACACATAACGATTTAGTGAACAAGCCCAAGAATATATCAATTCCCCGCTGAATACAATTTATCAGCGGGGGTGATTTTTATGCAGGAATATCACAATATTATTATGGAAAACAGAAACTCACTGAAAATAACCGGCGTAAACGACATTGACAAGTTCAGTGAAAATATAGTTGTTTTATCAACGATCATGGGCGAGCTTGTCATTAAGGGAGAGGATCTTCACGTCACAACTCTCGACGCTCAGACAAAGGACTTTTTTATGACCGGAACGGTAAACAGCCTCAGCTATAGCAGAAGCAGCGTTATGGACGGGCCGTTTAAGAAAATTTTCAGATGATATGGTGAAAATATGAACGTAAGTATTGCGGACTGCCTGGCTATCGCATTTGCGGCAGGCTTTATATTTGGGATTGTTTATGAAATATTCAGGATAATACGTCTTATACTTCAGTTTAAGGCGGCGATTTTTGTATGCGATATGTTGTTTTTTATTGCCGCGGCTTTCGCGGTAGTAGGTCTTTCGGAAAATTTGGGAAACTATATACGTATTTACACCGTGATCGGCTTTGGAGCCGGAGTTTTTGCTTATATAACCACCATAGGCAGAGTTCTTAATCTAATTGAAAGCGGTATGGCGGTCATCTGGAGAAAAACACTCGGAAAGCTGGTTAAAAAATTGCAGGCTTCAACAGCCGAAATCATTGGAAAAATTGCACACAAAGCCAAGTCAGAATTTGTTAAAATCTCCGAAAATATGCAAGATAACAAGAAAAAGCTGCTTAATAACTTGCATTTAGACGGCAACATAGTGTATAATAAAGAAAGATCAGAAAAAATTGGGGAAGGTGAAAATAAAAATGTTATTAAGGCTGTCGTCAAGAGGGGCCCGTAGAAATGTCAAGCGACACAGCTTGGTTAACATTATTGCGGGTGCGGCGGTTTTAATTGCTGCGATTTTTGTGGTTTATACCGTTATTTCCAACAGCATCGCAATAAAAGAACAAACCGCAGAATATGAAGCGCTTGCTAAGCAAACCGCTGAGGTCAAGGAACAGAACGCGCAGATAAACGGTTATCTGAACGGCGTGAATCTTGATGAATATATAGAAAACATTGCCCGTGACAAATTTGATTTCGCAAATCCCGACGAGCGTATTTATTATGTTGTTCCGGGGAATTGATATGGTCTATGACCGAACACGATAACAGCCCTCATGGGCTGTTTTTTTATATTCTTTCTGTATTCTTTCCCTTTTGAAGACAAACAATATGAAATATACAGTTATGTTCAGGAGCGCCGATACATAACCGGATCCGATTATTTGTTTTAAAAGGGATTTTATTTATATGAATATTCCAATAAAGCTTTTGAAAAAAATATTTAACAGGGTTTTTGTATGTGTCTTCGGAATACTGCTTCAGATATTCTATCTTATGTCGCTGTTCTGGGAGCTTGGAACGCTTTACAGCTATTCGTATCTTTTGTTTCAGTTGATCGGGGTCGTGATATCGTTTTTTATCGTAAACTCAGACATTAATCCAAGCTATAGGATAGCCTGGATAATGACCATTCTTACGCTGCCGATCTTCGGAGTTATGTTTTTTATATTTTTCGGAAACAGCCGTTCGGGAGACAGGCTTCGCAGAAGAATGAATTACTATGGAAAAACCGAGCGCGAAAGGCTTAAGCAAAATGAGGAGATCATAAGCAGGCTTTCGGACATAAACGAACCGGCAAGAAAACAGGCTGACTATCTTTCCAAATTCGGAGGATATCCCATATATGACAAAACCGCAACAACGTACTTTCCTTCCGGCGAGGAAAAATTCAGAGTAATGCTTGAGGAGCTTGAAAAAGCCGAAAAATTCATTTTTCTGGAATATTTTATAATAGACGAAGGAGAAATGTGGGACAAAATTTTAGGTATTCTTGTCAGAAAGGCTGATGTGGGGGTCGACGTACGGGTTATATACGACGATGTGGGGTGTTTGCTGACTTTGCCGTATAAATATGACAGGGTGCTTGAAGAAAAGGGTATTAAATGCCGTGTATTCAACAAATTCAGACCTATTTTATCAACAAAAATGAACAACCGCGACCACCGAAAAATTCTGGTAATTGACGGAAACACTGCCTTTACGGGCGGAGTAAATCTCGCGGACGAATATATAAACGGCTATGAAAAGCACGGTCACTGGAAGGATTCCGCGATCATGGTAAAGGGACAGGCTGTTAGAAGCTTTACTATGATGTTTCTGACAATGTGGAGCTTTCTTACAAACACCGAGGACGAGGACCTTGGCAAATTCTGCCCAAATCAGGAATTTGGCGAAAACGGCTTCGTCGTTCCGTTTACAGACAGTCCGCTCGACAATGAGCCTGTAGGCGAAAATGTCTATATGAACATCGTAAACTCCGCGAAAAAGTATGTATATATCACCACGCCATATCTTATCATTGACAACGAAATGCAGAGTGCGCTGATCCTTGCCGCTAAGAGCGGGATCGACGTAAGGATCATTACCCCACACATTCCCGACAAATGGTATGTTCACTGTGTAACAAAAGCCTACTACAAAAATCTGACTAAATACGGTGTGAAGATATACGAATATACGCCCGGGTTTATCCACGCAAAGAATTTTGTAAGCGACGACAAATTTGCCGTTGTCGGGACGATAAATCTTGACTTCCGAAGTCTTTATCTTCACTTTGAGTGTGGGGTATGGCTGTACAAAACCTCCTGTATCGAAGACATCAAGTCGGATTTTCTCGAAACCTTAGAGCAATGTGAGGAGATAACCTACGAAAAATGCTGCAGGGTCAATATATTTGTTCGTATCGGAAGAATGTTTTTAAGACTGTTGGCTCCGATGCTGTAAACTTCGCCAGCAAAATTTCCGCCGTTCGGCGCTGAACGGCGGTTTTTTGTTTACGAAATAAGCTTGAAAAAGGTCTGTCAATTCCCTATATGCTTTGCAAACAACCTCCATTATTGGCTAAATTCAGTTAACGTTCGGCAAAACACATGGAATCGGTTATAACCGATCTGTAGTAATAAATGCCTCGTCAGGTTCATATGAATTAATATATGAATTTATTTGACGGAGGTATAAAATGACCGAACATATGCCGGAGGGCTTTCTTTTAAACACACCCGAAAATATAGCTAAGCTCTCATCAAAGGACGCGATCTATAACTGTATAAAAACGGGAGAAATAGTCGAAGCGCCGTGTATTATCTGTGACAGCAAGCACAACCTTATTGTTGATCTTGGATGTATGAGAGGCATTATTCCGCGCGAGGACGGTGCGCTTGGGATCGCGGAGGGTTTGACAAAGGACATAGCGCTTATTTCAAGGGTAAACAAACCCGTGTGCTTTACCGTTAAAGAAATAACACAGGATGAATTTGGCAACGAATACGCCGTTCTTTCAAGAAAAGAAGCGCAGACACGCTGTCGTGATGAATTTATACGAAAGCTTTCAGCGGGAGATGTAATTTCCGCAAGAGTGACCCACCTCGAACAGTTCGGCTGTTTTGTGGACATTGGCTGCGGAATACCGTCGCTTATACCGATAGATCTGATCTCCGTTTCGAGGATCTCACATCCGTCCGACAGATTTTCTGTTGGAATGGACATAAAAGCCGTTATAAAAGCATTTGACGGAGACAGGATATTTCTCTCGCATAAGGAGCTGCTCGGAACATGGGAGCAAAATGCCGTGCTTTTTGAAAGCGGAGAGACCGTAACGGGGATCGCGCGTTCAATTGAGGAATACGGGATATTTGTAGAGCTTGCGCCGAACTTAGCGGGACTTGCAGAACCTCGCACCGACATAAGCGTAAACCAGCACGTCAGCGTTTACATAAAGGCTATCATACCCGAAAAGATGAAAATAAAGCTTATTATTGTAAATACAGCCGACCGCGCTATTATACACGAAAGCAAGCTGAACTATTTTATTTCCTCCGGACATATTGACAGATGGGTATATTCAACAGAGGGCTGTCCGAAAATGATCGAGACGGATTTTACGTTGCTTTGAAACGGTATAAGTCAAGCGTTCAAAAAGTCTTTGAAAGTGGGCGTGGGGAAAAACTTTCTGAAGAAAGTTTTTCCCCACATAACTAAAGTAATTTTGA
>JAFLUE010000029.1 GCA_022508945.1 Oscillospiraceae bacterium | reverse complement strand
GTTCGGAAATGATATTAAGATCAGACCATGCAAATGGTTGAGCTACGGTCTGGTTCACAGAATGTGGCTGCTGCTGCCTATACCGCACAAATGGTTTTTCCCGCAAAAAGCAGACGTTTCTCTTTTTTTCAACTACTATGTGCCTCCGTTTGCGGAAGGAAAAGTGTGTTCGGTGGTTTACGATACTGTGGTAAAGGATATGCCGGAAACCATGAATGATCGTACTCGTATGGTCCTGAGGCTTACGCTTAAAAAGTCGATAAAGCGCTCAGATAAGATCATAACTATTTCGGAATTCAGCAAATCGCGTATTATACATCACTTCGGTGTGTCAGAGGATAAAATAAGCGTGGTCTGCTGTGGCATTGACAGATCAAGATATTCTTCGGAACGATCGAAGGAGAAGGCAGACGAATGTTTAAAGCGGTTAGGTATCTATGAAAAATATATTCTGTATCTGGGGACGCTGGAGCCGAGGAAGAATATAACCGGTCTTGCGGACGCGTACAAGATACTTTCCGACACACTCCCCGACTGTCCCGTGCTGGTCATTGCGGGAGGCAAGGGCTGGCTGTATGAGTCGATATTCGAGCGCGTAAAAACGATGGGACTGGAAGATCGTGTAATATTTACCGGGTATGTCAGCGACGAGGACACTCCCGTTCTTATGAGCGGAGCGGAGCTGTTCTGCTTTCCGTCGTTCTACGAGGGCTTCGGTATGCCGCCGCTCGAGGCTATGGCGTGCGGGACTCCCGCGGTTGTGTCTGACAGGACTTCGCTGCCCGAGGTGGTAGGCGACGCGGCGCTGAAGGCAGATGCGGATTCGCCCGAAGATATCGCGGATGCTATGAAGCAAATACTCACTAATGAACAACTGAAACGGTCACTGAGCGAAAAAGGCTTGGCGCGCGCGGACAAATTCTCATGGGAAAACAGCGCGAAAGCGTTAATTAGTTTTATAAAAGAATAATTTGGAGGAAAAACAATGAAAAAAGCGCTTATTACAGGTATCACAGGACAGGATGGATCATATCTCGCGGAACTTCTGCTCGAAAACGGGTATGATGTCTACGGATTGGTCAGACGCAAATCCAGACTTGATTTTGGAAATCTTGAAGGGACAGCCGCAAAGGAGAAAGTGCATTTTATCTTTGGCGATATTACCGATATGGCGGCTATGATACGCGCGATAAGCGAATCGCAGCCCGACGAGGTCTACAACCTCGCAGCGCAGTCTTTTGTGGCGCAGAGCTTTAAAGAGCCTGTCGCGAGCGCGAATATCACGGGCGTTGCGGCGGCGAATATCCTCGAGGCTATACGAACCGTTAAACCCGACGCGAAATATTATCAGGCAAGCACCTCCGAGATGTTCGGCGGCTGTGTAGAGGATCAGGGAGAGGGCTTTAACGGCTATACCGAGAAGAGCTTTTTCCACCCGCGCAGTCCCTACGGCGTCGCGAAGCTGTTTGCTCATTGGATTACAAGAAATTATCGAGAGAGTTATGGTATGTTCGCCTGCTCGGGTATTTTGTTCAATCACGAAAGCGAACGCAGAGGACTGGAGTTCGTTACAAGAAAGATAACCGACGCCGCGGCAAGGATAAAGCTCGGCGTTCAGGATCACCTTGAGCTTGGCAATATGGACGCGAAGCGCGACTGGGGTCATTCCAGAGACTATGTCCGCGCAATGTGGCTGATGCTTCAGCAGGACAAGCCGCAGGATTATGTTATCGCTTCGCACGAAACACACACCGTGCGCGAGTTCGTAGAGCTTGCGTTCAAGGCAGTGGGGATCGATGTAAAGTGGAGCGGCAGCGGCGTTGACGAGGTCGGAACCGACGCGGCTACGGGAAAGGTGATAGTTAAGATCAACCCGAAGTTCTATCGTCCCGCCGAGGTCGATCTGCTGCTGGGCGATCCCACAAAGGCAGAAACGGAACTTGGCTGGAAGCGCGAGGTCTCCTTTGAGAAGCTGGTCACGCTTATGGCGGAGAACGATCTTGCCCTTGTTGAAAAAGAGATACGCACAAGGAACGCATAATGAAAAGATCACTTATAATCGGCGCGGCGGGTTTTGTCGGCGGATATCTCATAAAACATCTGAGTTCGCTCGGAGATGAGGTATTCGCAACGAAGCTCCCCGCGGAAACAATGGAAGCGGACTGTACGGTCCGCGATCTGGATATACTTGATGAAGGCGCTGCGGCTGAGCTTATTTCGGAGGTCAGACCCGACAGGATATTTCATTTAGCGGCACAGAGCTCGGTGGCGTTATCCTGGAATAAGCCCGCGCTGACTGCTCGGATAAATGTAGTGGGCGCGATAAATGTGCTTGAAGCGGCGCGCAATTCCGAATGTGACCCTGTTATACTGCTGATAGGCTCTTCGGAGGAATACGGCGAGGTGAATACGCCCGACGGGATAATCGGCGAGGACAGACCGGCGTGTCCGAACAACATTTACGCGGCGACCAAATCTGCGCAGAACACTATCGGCGGGATATACCAAAAGGCCTACGGCATGAAGATAATTTGCGTAAGAGCGTTCAATCACTTCGGACCGGGGCAGCTTCCGCAATTTGTTATCTCAGATTTCTGCAAGCAGACCGCCGAAATAGAAGCGGGGCTTCACGAGCCGATCATCAGCGTAGGAAATCTTTCCGCCAAGCGGGATTTTACAGATGTCCGCGATATTGTGCGGGCGTATGGAGCGCTCGCGGAAAAGGGCATACCCGGCGAAACCTACAACGTAGGCTCGGGACACGCAATAGAGATCCGGTCTATACTGGATATAATTCTGTCGCTGTCTAAGGCAGAAATTTCTATAGAGGTCGACAAAACACGTCTTCGTCCGGTAGATGTGCCGGTTGTTCAGGCGGATATCAGGAAAATAAACAATGACACCGGTTGGAAGCCGGAAATAGATATAATGGATACTATTGGAGATACGCTCAATTATTGGAGGAATGTAATTGAAACCGGAAAATAAAAAGAGGGTAGTTATTTCCTATATAGTTATTGTGCTGCTCTTATTATTTGTCAATCTTGTTCTGCCCCGCATTAACATAAAGGAATATAGCTTCGACGTATTTCCGTCAAATTTAGTCAGTGCCGGAGAAAAGAAATCCATAACCGACGGTACTGCCGGTTATCTTGCGTTTGGGCCGTATATTGGCTGTGATCGGGGCAAGCTTCGGATCGAGGTTTTTTATACCGCCGACTCCGCGGGAAATACCGTTGATATATACTCTAACCAAAATGATCGGGCATTTGCCAAGCTCGAGCTTCCGATAAACCATCACAGCGTTACGCTTGATGCTGATCTCCCGGACGACGTAACGGATATGGAATTCAGAGTATACTACAGCGGACAAGGAACATTAGAGCTGGATAAGGTTCTTGTTTCTGAAAGAATGACCGATCTCAACATTATAATACTCATATATAACATCATACTTGTTGCAGTAGGAATAGTAATTGCAGTATTTGCCATAAAGAAAAAAGGAAGTCGCAAATGAATGTAATCAAAGAGCTGATAGAATACAGACAGATGATACACAGCCTGGTGAAAAGAGATCTTCGAGGCAGATACAAAGGATCTGTCCTCGGATTTTTCTGGACATTTCTGAATCCGCTGCTTCAGTTGGTCGTGTATTCCATTGTATTTTCGACAATAATGCGTGTTGACGTTGATAAGTACTATTTATTTTTGTTCGTTGCGCTAATACCGTGGATATTCTTTTCAACGTCGCTTACGGGCGGCTCAAGCTGTATTATCGCGCAGAAGGATATGATAAAAAAGATATACTTTCCGCGGGAGGTCATACCTGTTTCATTTGTTACGAGCTGTTTTGTAAATATGCTGTTGTGCTTCATTGTTGTATTTGCGGTTATGATACTTTCGGGGAACGGAATAAACCCTGCCGCTTTGTGCTGTCTTCCGGTCATAATGATCATAGAATATATTCTCGCGCTCGGTATTGCAATGCTGTCATCTGCCGTAACAGTTTATTTCAGAGATCTTGAACATATTTTAGGTATCATATCAATGGCGTGGATGTATCTTACACCTGTAATGTACACTCCGGATATGGTTCCTGAAAAATTCAGATTCGTTATGAAAATTAACCCGATGTGGCATGTTATAACAGCCTACCGTGATATCCTGTATTATGGCAGAATTCCCAATGTCACAACGCTGATGCTGGCTTTTGTTTCCGGTGTAGTAATTGTTGTTATCAGTTTTCTGGCGTTTTCGATAATGAAACGTCACTTCGCCGAGGAAATGTAAGGATTATCATAAAAAACAGAGATAACCGTGCTGCAAAATTCTGTGCAGTTTACTCTATAACAAGTTAGATCGGTTTGCGGAGGAACTATAATGCCCATAAATAAAAATAATGACGAGGACATCGTTATTTCTGTTAAAAATGTAACGAAGAAATTCAAGATATACTTTGATAAGAGCAGCAACCTTAAGGAAAAAATCCTTTTTCGTAACAGAAATCGTTATTCGGAACGCAATGTGCTTAACGGTATATCTTTTGATGTCAAAAAAGGAGAGGCAATTGGTCTTATAGGGCAGAACGGCTGCGGAAAAAGTACTATGCTTAAGATGCTGACCCGTATCATGTACCCGAATTCCGGAACCATCAGTGTAAAGGGAAGAATATCGAGCATTATTGAATTGGGCGCGGGTTTTCATCCCGATATGAGCGGAAGAGAAAACATATATATCAACGCTTCTATATTGGGTCTTTCAAAAAAAGAAATAGACGGAAGAATACAGGAGATCATAGATTTTTCGGAATTACACGAATTTATAGATAATCCCGTCAGGACATATTCGTCGGGTATGTATACCAGGCTTGCTTTTTCGATTGCGGTAAATGTAGATGCTGACATTCTGCTTATAGATGAGATACTTGCTGTTGGTGATGCCAGCTTTCAGAGCAAATGCTTTAACAAAATGATGGAGATCAAGGCTGCAGGCACAACAATTGTCTTAGTGTCACATTCTTTGGGCGACATTGAGAAAGTTTGCAACAAAGCAATATGGATCAAAAACGGATTAATTGCTATGAGCGGAACTCCGCGCGAGGTTATCCCTCACTATCTGGACTGGATCATGGCTAAGGACAGCGAGCCACAGAACGCACTGAACGCTGCTGAAAATGAAAATATTAAAGCAGCGGATCATCCCGAAAAAAACGAGGCTCCGAATGATCAACCGCCCCCTGAAAACAATAATATTACGGGAAACGGCGATATTGAGATCGTCGATTATCAGATGATAAATATTTCTACAGGTGATACTGTACCAAGATTTAATATCAGCGACAGCGTCAAGATCAGAATGGAGTATAAGCGCAACAACCCACAGATAAAAGAAGCTATGGCAAGCATGATAATATTCAGGAATGACGGGTTGATATGCTATACCACCAACTCGCTGATCGACACAAAATCATATTTTGATATTTACGAACATGGCGTGATCGAATTTACGCTTGGACCTATTCAGCTCCTTCAGGGAAACTATACGATGGACATCTCGTTGAGTGAAGATTACGGGCCGGTATACTATCAAATAACCAAAGCGTTTGTATTTGAAGTTTTCAATACAAGTTCGGATTATGGCGTATTCAGGCCGAATTGCTCGTGGACGGAAGCTGAGCTGTAGATATAAGTTTAGTGTGTAGGGAGATGATGTTTTGTTTAATACAAAAATTGATGTCGCTAAGATCATGGAAAAGATCAAGGCCGATGTTGCTGCTAAACATTCGGGTTCTGTCATTAGCCAGGGCGATCGGATGCCGACATATTCAAATGCGGATCATTCCGCAGATTTTGACGCGGTCGGGATAAAGAATGAGCTGGAACGCATAGATTCGTATATTACAAATACCAATGCGGATTCCGAAAATTATTATCGAATAGGCGACAGGATCAGAATATCGGATAAAGCGAAGGGCCTTGTCAGAAAGATAAAGATCTTTTTTAAGAGATTTTTCAGAAAGGCAACGCGTTTTATTGCTGAAGATCAGATCGTGGTAAACACAAACACAATAAACAGCATAAGAGCGTTATTGGAATACAACAGGGAACTGCTTCCTGTTATAGATCTGGTTTTTTATTTACACGCTCAGAACACGCTTCTGAACGATCAGGTTCGGAGGTTAAGCGAAGAACTTGAAAATATCAAACGTGACACAGGTTGGCATAGTGAAGCTCTTGAGAAGTTTAAACTTGATATGGGAGCGCATGGTGAAGTGTTTGATAAGTTTAAACTCGATCACAGTGAAGCGCTTGAGAAGCTTAAACTTGATATGGGAGCGCATAGTGAAGCTCTTGAGAAGTTTAAACTCGATATGGGTTCGTATGTTGAAAGTCAGAACAACAATATTGCGGGTGTTTCCGATAAGCTGCAAGCGTTTTTAGATGAGCAGAACAAACCTATCCTTTCGGACGAGATGTATGAAGAGTTTCTCGACAAGTACAGAGGTTCAAGAGAGGAAATAAGCCGGAGATTAAATGTATATTTTGACGAGTTCAACAATTTCAATATTGACCCGACAAGACCCAATGTTATCGTAGATATCGGCTGCGGCAGAGGCGAGATGCTGGAATGTGCGTATAAAAGAGGCATCAGCTGCGTGGGCGTGGATATAAACGAGGCTTGCTGCAATTATTGCAAAGACCGCGGGTTTAACGCCGTTCATTCAGACGCGGTGGAGTATCTCAGCGGACTTGAGGGGAATTCCGTTGATGCTGTGACGGCGTTCCAGCTTATCGAACACATATCCACGGATATGCTGAACAATATAATCAAGGAGGCACTCCGCGTTCTTAAACCCGGAGGAATGCTGATAATGGAAACCCCGTATTCGCGCAATGTCGAAGTTGGAACATACTCGTTTTATATCGACCCCACGCACAGAAGACCCGTCAACGGTGATTTTGTCAAATTCCTGTGCGAGGAAAGAGGATACAGCAGTGTTTCATTTTTCATGTGGAAGGAAAAAGAGATAGAGGCTTGGCTCAATTCCGTTTACGGCGCCGAAACTACAAAAGCGCTGGAGTCACCGACATTCAGAACGGTGCTGGAAGAAGCAAAAAAAGCTTTGTTTGCAAGTCCCGATTATGCTATCATAGCGGTGAAGTAAAATAAGGAGCGAACGGTTTTCGCGATTTAAAATAAGAGGTACGGTATGAATATTCTTGTTGACGGTCAGACTCTTGAGTCCCCCGAAGTAAACCGAGGGATAGGAGTTTATTTCAAAAATGTGTTAAACAATATGGTGAAGATATCGTTTATTCACAACTGGTTTATCACATTGTCCGACGCAAGCGCAATAAGGCATCTGGACCCATGGGTTCAGCAGCGTTTGAAGGTGATCACCGACAAAGCGTTTGTGCCCTCGGCAGATGTTGCGCTGACCGATAATTTTACCTCTGCTATGGAAAAAACAGTCAGGGAAAACAGAATAGATTTTTTCTGGAGTCCAAATCCTCTGATGGTAAATGTTCTGTTTGTGAACAAAAAATTACCGTGCAGAATGGGTATAACTGTTTTTGATCTGATCCCTGCCATAATGCCGATTAAAGAATGGTCCGAGCCTATTCGCAAAGGATATCGCCAAAGGCTGGAATATATGAAGGACGAGGATACGATCCTGTTCAGTATTTCCGAGGCGACCCAAAAGGATTTTGAACAGTATGTATGCAAGAGAGAGAATATTGTATCTATCCCGCTCGCGGCGGACAGCAAGAAATTCTACAGACCCAGAACACGCTGCGGCGATAAAAGAGAGCCGATTATTGTTTTCACAGGCGGTTTTGATTACAGAAAAAATATTGACGGCGCGGTTGAGGCGTTTTCTAAGGCAAGAAAGAAATATCCCGACAGCGAACTGCTGGAAAACGCGAAAATGTATATAGTTTGCAATGCCCCGGATGAACAGCAGAAAACGTTCTATTCAAAAACGGATAAGCTCGGATTGAAGGGGCGTGTGGAGCTTACGGGATTTATTTCCGATGAGGATCTGTGCGCCCTTTATAACTCATGCGATGTTTTCTTTTTCCCGTCGCTTTACGAGGGTTTCGGACTTCCTATACTTGAGGCGATGCTCGGCGGCGCGTTTATTCTCAGCGCGGATAATTCGTCGCTTCCGGAGGTGTGCGGCGGACACGCGATATTATGTAATGCCAATGATTCAAACGAAATGGCGGACAAGCTGAAGAAAGCTTTGGAAGCGTCGTTTGCCGAAACGGCAGAGGACAAGCAGGCGCGTCAGCAGTATGCCCTCGGGTTTTCGTGGGAGAAAACAGCCGAGGAGACTTTGAAGCATATTGAAACAAGCTGTGGAAAAAAAGGGAGCGTGCAGAAAGAAAAGATCGCGATAGTTACGCCGTGGCCCGAACAGCAGACGGGCATCGGCAATTTTGAGTATAAGCTTATGCCGTATCTGCAAAAATATTTTGACATTGATATATTTGTGGATAACACTGTGGTTTCCGACTGCGATTTTCTGCCGTATGACGGCAGTCTGTATTTTATTGATGAGCTTGACAAGCGCGCCAAAGACTACAGGCACATCCTTTATCAGATCGGAAACAGCAGTGATTTTCATACGGGGATATATAAGGCAATGTTAAAGCACAAAGGTATTGCCGAGATCCATGATTACGTAATTCACCCGTTTTTTTATCACTCGTTTTTCCTGAAAAAAGACTATGACGCATATAAGAAAGCGTTGGCGGACGGATATGGCGACGCGGGACTTGCACATTACAAAGATGTGCGGGAGAAGATCGCTTATCCGGACAGCGATAAATTCCCTATGTCTGAAAGCGTTTCCAATATCAGCAAGGCAACGATCTTTCACAATCATTGGTGCTGCTCTCAAATCAATAACGAGAACGTATATATGCTTCCTCTTTCGGCGTTTGATAAAGTTGAGATTTCTGATGAGGAAAAAGAGAAAAACCTTTTAAAGCTGAAGAAAATGATAAATTATCGCGGAGAGTTCATCATCGGCTGTTTTGGATTTGTTAATTCAAACAAGCGCCCTATGGTATCTGTCGAGGCGGTCAGAAGACTTAACGAGGCTGGATACAGAACCAAGCTGGTTTTCTTCGGGAAATGCGATAATGAAGAAGTAATAAGTTGTATAAAAGACAACGCGCTTGATGATATCGTATATATCACAGGGTATCTTGATAAATCGGAGTATGAAACATATATGGAATTCTGCGATATTGTAGTGAATCTGCGATATCCGTCAATGGGCGAGGCATCCGGACCGTTATGCGAGGCGTTCAAACGCGGAAAGCCCGTCATTGTCAGCGAGGTAAACCAGTATTGCGAGTTCCCGAACGAGGTGTGCTGGAAGGTGCCCGTAAACCGAAACGAAGCGGATTGTCTTGTTGAAATGCTTAAATGTCTTATAGATAACGATGAGGTCAGAAACGCTTTGGGAGAGAACGCAAAGCAATATGCCGATACGGTCCTTTCGCCCGAAGTTATAGCAAGACAGTATTACGAACTGATCTCATCAATAGACTGACGTTTGCTTTTAGGAGATAGATATGAAACCGATAGCTATTGTTATACCGTGGTACGGCGATGATATAAGAGGCGGAGCTGAGCAGGAGAGCAATTATCTTGCCCACAGCATTTCCGCTGCCGGACAGCCGGTGGAGGTGTTTACAACGTGCGTTAAAGACGCCGCATCGGACCGCGGGAAAAACACCATGAAAGCAGGCGTATACAACGAGAGCGGTATAACGGTCAGGCGGTTTGCTGTAAGAGAAGACAGAGATCTTGACGGATATAATGAATCAAATCTTCGGATATACAGAAATGAGAAGTTTACGCCGCACGACGAGGAAGTCTATTTCAAAGAGGACATCAACAGTCCCGATATGTACAGATATATCTCGGAGCATGCAGATGATTACAGGACTTTTCTGTTTATTCCGTATATGTATGGGATAATCTTCAACGGCTCGGAAGCAGTCGCCGATAAAAGCGTCCTCATACCGTGTCTGCATGACGAGAGCTATGCGTATATGGATATCCTCAGAAGCAAAATGAACAGCTTTAAGGGAATGATATTTCTTTCAGAGCCGGAGGGAAAACTTGCAAAAAGGCTGTACGGCTTGAAAGAAACGAAAAAAAAGGTTTTGGGTGCAGGTCTTGATACCGATTGGTACAACGACTGTGACGCGGAGGCGTTCAGAAAAAAGTACGGTATTGACGATGATTTTATCCTGTTTGCGGGAAGGAAGGATCTGGGCAAAAAGGCAGATGAGCTTATCACCTTTTTTCTGAAATACAAAGAAGCATACCCGCAGTCTTCTCTGAAACTGGTGCTTCTCGGCGGCGGCGAGCTTCCCGTTCAGATACCCGACAAAAATAAAGAAGATGTTATCGACCTTGGCTTTGTGTCGATAGAGGATAAGCATAACGCATTCGCGGCGTGTACGATTTTCTGCAATCCGTCTTATTTTGAGAGCTTTTCGATTGTGATAATGGAGGCGTGGCTCGCAAAAAGACCCGTGCTGGTTTCGGAGCACTGCGCGGTGACGGCAAATTTCGCGCGCGTCACAAACGGCGGGCTTTGGTATAATAATTACGAAGAATTTGAAGCGTGTGTGAAGTTTCTTCTTGACAACAAAGACGTATGCAAAAAGATGGGAGAAAACGGATTTGAATATGTGCTCTCAAATTTCACGCATGAAAAGATTGCCGAGAATTACCTGGGTTTTATTTCGGAGCTGGGCTTGTAAAGTGACCTTCATAGCATGAAATGTATACGGTCGGTTTGCTCGGGGTCATGCCGCGTTTAGACTTTTTGGCGAAAGGATAATGTAAACCATGACAAGATTGCTGGATACGTTGAAAAGCAAATATAAAGATCTTTCTGTAATAGAAAGATTGCTTTTTCTGATATGTATTATTTGTATAACAATAAGAAGTGTTTATATTTTTACCGGAAGCATAGAATATTTCACATCTGATTCTGCCGCATACAACATTTTGGGAAGAGAAGAAAATCTTACCGGCACACTTTATCCTGAAGATTGGAATAATGCAACAGCGATGTTTGGGTTTGGACCCAATGTTTTAATATGGGCTTTTTCAAACTTTATCACTGATCAAATGGTGCTGAAAAATCTCAGCTTTTTTATTTTTTACCTATTTTTGATCGCTTCAATTGTATATGTATCAAAAGCAATATTTAAAAATCGCTCGTATCTGGTGGCTGTCCCGATCATATCAATTGGTTTTTCCGCTGTTTATTCGGATATGCTTTTGCATATACAATATATTGTTGGCGGAATTGTTTCTGTTGTTCTGCCTTCATTATTTTTGTCAAGCTTTTCGGAGAATAAAACAAAAAGGACTGTGAGTCTGATCTTGTTTTTTGTTATGTATTCTCTGTATGCTCATAATTCCGTTCTTATTCTTCAGCAAGTGACCCTTCCTTTGATCGCGGCAGCAATTCTTTATGTATTGTTAAATTCTTACAAAGACAAGTCAATTGATTTTCGCAAATATAAGAATATGATAATTGTCACTGTGGGATTCGGCGTTTTGGCAATGGTCAATCTATTACTTTACAAAAAGGTTTTTGAGCCTGAAGAACTGCGTCATTCATATAACTCCGTGATCACTGTGTTTATGCAGCCGAACAGTGTTTTGAACAACATATCAATATTTATCCAATCCGTACTTCATTTGTTTGGCTTCAGTTATGGTGAAAATCTGCTGTCTTTTGCGGGAGCAGCCGGACTTATCAAAGTATTATGTGCTGTACTGCTGCTTATATATTTCCCTATTCGTCTGGTAAAAAAGTACAGAGAGCAATCCGACAAAATGCAGATATTTATTCTCTATACACTGGTACACGTAGGAGAAATTATCGTCATTGCTTCAATGGGTACCATTCCCGATTATATCGGCGGCGCAAGATATTTGATAACATCGGCCTGCTTACTTGCGGTCCTCGGAAGCAATTATATTTATAACTATATTTTGAAAGAAACAAATGTTCTTTCATATGCTTCGCTGATCGTATGCTGCGGATATCTGGCATTAGGCGCTTTCCCGCTAATTCAGGCTTCATCAAATTATAAGAATATCTTAAACAGCAAAAAGGATATATCCGATTTTCTGTGTGAAAATGATCTTGTATATGGTTATGCGTCATTCTGGAACGCCGGAAATAACAGTGTTTTGTCTGATTTTAAGGTCCAGATTAACCCTGTCATTATCAATGACCAAGCCATAGACCCTTATTATTGGCTTTGTATCGGAAGATATTTTGATCCTGAAACATATTCGGGAGAAAGCTTCCTTCTTCTTACAAAACAAGAAGCGGATTCTTTTGTGGATTCTTTGGAATATAAAAAACTTGGAACGCCGGATAATATATTACAGCACAACGGTTATGTAGTATATGTGTATCCGTATAACATTTCTGTGAATAATTTTAATGGAGAGGGAAGAATTAAACTAAACGAAGAAATTTCCTTTAAAGCAGATGAAAATGAAACAGGTGTTCTTGGAATGGGATGGTCTCATCCGGAGGATTGGGGGGTATGGTCTGACGGCAATGAAAATACGATGCATTTCGCTTTGCCTAAAGATACATCCGGAACGCTTTCTCTTAATATAGATCTGTACAGTTATTATGAGCCGCGGGGTGTTGAAGTTTATATAAACGGTAATTATCTTTCAACAATTACGGTTGATGTATTTTCCCGAACATACGCTCTGGAGATCCCGGAGGAGTATTACAGGACTGCTGATAATAGTGACATATATAAACAAATTACAGTAAAATTCACACATTCAGCAGAGTATTCGCCTCATGATTATTATCCCGAAAATCCCGACACAAGAAAGATCGGGCTTGGTTTGACAAAATTGATTGTATTGCAGGAATAAAGATGGTTTGTCATTTATGGGAGTCTACGTGAAAAATAAGAAACAAATTATTGTCATCAACGGCAAATTCCTATCCCAGAACGTTACCGGTGTGCAGCGTTATGCCCGAGAAATACTTCTTGAACTGGACAAACTGTCGGGCGATCTGCCGAAAATAGTCCTGCTCACAGACAAAAACGCCCGAGATGTGGCGCAGTATAGGCATATCCGCGTTGAGAAGCACGGAGCGCTTTGCGGCAACCTTTGGGAGCAGATAACCCTGCCGTTTTACGCGATAAGGCACAGGGCGCTGTGCGTCAGCCTGTGCAATATGGCTCCTATACTCACGCCGCATATTGTTGTGATTCACGATGTGAGCTACAAGGTAAACAAGCAGTTCTTTTCAAAGAAGTTTTCGCTATGGTATAATTTCGTTTTCTCTCTTATCATCAAGCACATAAAAGCTATCGTTACGGTGTCCGAGTTCAGCAAAAGCGAGATACTCAGATGCTATAAGGTCGACCCGAAAAAAATCAGCATAACCTACAACGGCTGGCAGCATTATGAACGTATAATCGAGGATAAGACCGCCTTGGAAAAATACGGACTTGTGCCAAACAAGTATTACTTTTCTATGAGCAGTATGGCGCCGAACAAGAATTTCAAATGGATAGCGAAAGCCGCAAAAGCAAATCCGGATGTGGTTTTCGCGGTAAGCGGCGCGATAAACAATAAGGTTTTCGGCAATATATTTGATTTCGATATTCCGGAAAACCTGAAATTCCTCGGGTATGTTTCCGATGAGGAAGCAAAGACTCTCACACATCATTGTAAGGCTTTTCTGTTACCGTCGTACTACGAGGGCTTCGGTATACCGTCGCTTGAGGCAATCAGCATGGGGACAAAGGCAGTCGTATCGGATAGAAGCTGTATGAGAGAGATTTTCGGAGATTGTGCGTACTATATTTCACCGGACGATCCCGATGTTGACCTTGAAAAGCTGCTCTCAGCTCCTCATGCCGATTATAAAGATCTTCTGCAAAAGTACAGCTGGAAAAAAAGCGCAGAAGCTCTGCATAAGATATTGAAAAACGCGATAGATGGCAGATAATATCTTAACTCTTTTTATAAAATTTTGTCTCTTTTGTTATGTGTTTTTGCAGTTATTAACCGCATAACAAAAGAGACGTTTTCTTTTCAAATTAAGAACAGCTTG
Organism: Oscillospiraceae bacterium; assembly: GCA_022508945.1. GTDB lineage: Bacteria > Bacillota > Clostridia > Oscillospirales > Ruminococcaceae > CAG-115. Next base: position 5,017 of record JAFLUE010000029.1, on the reverse strand, counting down.
TCCTTTATAATTCCGCCAGTTCATTACGAAGCGCAACCGCCTGTGCCTCGATCTCCGCGAGCTTGTCCCTGTCCTCGTCGGTCGGTGTGCCCGCGAAAATGGCACGCAGCGGGCGTATTGCCTGACTGTCAAGCTCGGAAAGCTGCTGTTTTATTTCCGCTGTCCTGCGTTCGGGAGAGCTGAGGATCGCGGCTCTTTCCGTTTCGATCTCTTCATCTGTTCGGCGTACAACACGCTCCCCGTCCCACTTGTACAGCGGAACGCTGTCTATGCTGTAAATGTTGGGGTTTTCCTCGCCGCCGGGATACAGCCGGAACTGATATCCGCCTTGATTATTGATACAGATAGCATCGGTTATATCTTTTTCGAGATGCGGACCGTCGCTCCACGTATCAATAATTGCTCCGTCGGAACGAGTTGTTATGTAGTGTTTGTTTTTCAATTTACATTCCTCCTTACCATAATTAAAGATTCATATCGATTCCGGTATTATTGGGAAAATACACATAAGCGGGAACCGAATAAGGCTCATATTTAAAGATCACTCCATCTTCACATATTGTATGAACTTTAATTGTTACATCTTTAAGCGGTAAATTATCTGACACACTATGTGCTAACGGTTTTCCAATAATCGTTGGAGTTGATATTGGAGTAATGGGAAGCGGTAAAAAAGAGAGATCTCTTGCCAGATTTAAAGATTCCATCTGCCCAAATACCTGATATCTTTGACATTTAGCCAACTCCTGTCCCTTATTTGGCGGCGTGTCGTTGAGTATCCATTTGCCGTTTTCATCTTGGCGTGCAAGTGTCTGACGGTCGCCGAGTTCGAGCTTTGCGGCAACAAGAGAGATAGTGTTATTGCTGCCTTCTTCGATTATAACTCTAAAATCTACAGTCGAACTTTGGCTATCCAAAACAATATCCATATAGCATTTATCGGATATCCTGAAATTGTTTCCATCGTAATCCTTATTGCCTATCGGAATGGTATCGGTACCGTAGGTCAGCTTGCCGTCAGCAGTCAAAACACTAAATGTAACTGTTCTCCCGGCAAGTCTTTCGATGCCGGCTTCAACCTTCTGAATAAAAACCGATAATTCCGCGTTCTTTTTTGATAAAACAGCGGATCTGCTGTTTAATGTTATTATGCCGTTAAACATATGCCACCTGTCGATCGTATATCCTGTTTCCGTATACTTCGTCCGTCCGCGTTGGTTTATAGGGCCTGCGAAATACCAGTTATCCAAAAGGTTAGGATTGGACTGCTCTGATTTGTCGGCTTTGGCGTTTTGCAGCTCGGTTATGCTGTTGTTGACCAATTCGATCTGTTTGTCGGTGTAGGCATTGGCTGTATTCAGATTTAAGGCGTCCTGTTCATCTACATATGTCCTTGTTACTTCAGATGTGCCGCCACTGTCTCCAAACAATGGCGGCAGCTTAAAATTTACGCTGCTGTGATCCTGTCCCGTAAGCTCAACCCTGCCGGTTCCAAGCAAAAAGACTGTGCCGTCTGTCGTGCTTATCAGCTTTGCGGCGCCCGCGGGAACCTCCGCTACGTCGTCCGCTCCCGCCTCGATATTAGGGTATTTGGACGCGTAGACCGCGCTGCTGCCTAAGTTATGCACGATCGTGTTAAATCCTCCGAGATCCTCTACCTTGGTCTCTTCGCCCGATAATGTTACTGTTTTTATCATGATTATCCTCCTCAAACATATTTTTTAGGGTTTTTACCCTTCACAGAGAATAATATCCTTTGATAAACTGCATTAATCTGCAAGCTTATCCCGAAAAAAACCGTACCAATTAAGGAACATACGATAGCGTTTGGCAATGGTTCGCATGTGGAACGTATTGCCAAAGGCGGTTCGCCTTTGCACGAATAAGTTTTACCGAAAATTAGCTAATCATGTGTTTTTTTCCATTGACTGAAGCTTGAATTTGTGATATAATAAAAGCATAAATGCTTTTATTATGGATTTAAATGCCCTCGCGCATACGCAAACCTTCGGTTTGCTCCGCGCGAATCGGGCAATTATATCATAACCTGCGGTTATGATATAATAAAATTGCCAAAAACCGCTTCGCGGTTTTTGCAGCGCTGCCGCGTCTTTGTCGTCTGAATTTATGCTATAATTGAGGCAGCAAGAGGGGGATTTTATGAAAAAAATTACAGCAGCCTTAATTCTTTGCGCAAGTCTCTTGATTTCCGGCTGTCAGTCAGCCGAAGAGCTGCCGCAAATTTCTGCTCCTACATATACAAGCAGCTCCGAAAGATCTTATCTATCAAGCTCCGAGTATATTGAAAGCTCTTCGGAGAGTTTTTCAGTTCCCGAAGGTTCAAGTACTCCCGCAAGCTCAAGCGCTCCCAAAAGCTCGAGCGTTCCCAAAAGTTCGAGCGTTCCCGCAAGCTCGAGCGCTCCTAAAAGTTCGAGTGTTCCCGCAAGCTCGAGCGCACCCAAAAGTTCGAGCGCACCCGCAAGTTCGAGCGTTCCCGCAAGCTCGAGCGCTCCTAAAAGCTCGAGCGTTCCCGCAAGCTCGAGCGCTCCCAAAAGCTCGAGCGTTCCCGCAAGTTCAAGTACTCCCGACAGTTCGAGCAATTCCGTAAGTTCAAGCGTACCCGATATTCCAAGCATTCCCGAAACGGGCGATTATGATGAAATAGCGAGAAAGCTGCTTTCTGAAATGACGCTGCGCGAGAAAGTCGGACAGCTTTTTATCGTGCGTCCGGAGGCTCTTGCAACGCCTAATTACGACCTTTCAACTCACTATAAGAGCGTTTCGGCAATGTCCGATGTAATGAGGACTAATTTCGGGAATTATCCCGTGGGCGGAGTTGCGCTTTTTGCCGACAATATCCTGACTCCCGCGCAGACGCTCGCGTTCAACAAGGAGCTTCTTAATGCCTGTGACATACCGCTTTTTATTGCGGTAGACGAGGAGGGCGGACGCGTCGCGAGGCTTGCCAACAACAGCACGTTCGGACTGAAAAAATATGCAAGCGCGGCGGCTGTCGGGGCTGCGGGAGATGCTTCGGCGGCGCTTGAAATGGGAAATACAATAGGAGCTTACCTCAAAAAATACGGATTTAATATGGATTTCGCACCCGATGCGGACGTGTTTACAAACCCCAACAATACCGTTATTGGAAACAGAGCATTTTCGTCGAACGCGGCGACTGCTGCGAAAATGGCGGCGGCTATGGCTAAAGGCTTGCGCCGCAACGGCATTATCCCCGTTTACAAGCACTTCCCCGGTCACGGCGACACAAGCGAGGACAGCCATACGGGAGCGGCGTTTGCGAATAAGACGCGTGATGAGATGTCAAGCTGTGAATGGCTGCCGTTTATGGAAGCAGGCTCGCTTGACGGCGTTATGGCGGGACATATTTCAACTCCGTTGGTAACGGGCAATAATGTTCCCGCTACTATGTCAAAACAGATGATTACGGACATACTCCGCGGCGAGCTTGGATTTGACGGCTTGGTCATAACCGACGCTCTCGCAATGGGCGCGATAACTAAGGTATACAGCGAAAAGGAAGCCGCCGTAAACGCAATACTTGCGGGCTGTGATATCCTGCTTTTGCCCGACAACCTCGGAGAATCGTTTGACGGGCTTATGAGCGCGGTAAATGACGGAACTATCCCCGAAGCGCGCATAGACGAGAGCGTTCTGAGGATACTTAAGTTTAAGCTGGAATATGGGATAATAGAGGTTTAATAAATGAAAGCCGCCTCATTCTGTGGGAATGGGGCGGTTGATTTTTGTGTAAGTTTGTATGAAAGCACTTGACTTTTTCGCTTTATTGTGTTAATATATATTTAAAGCAAAAGGAGGTTTGAGCTATGATCGACGAAAAATATTTTGATGTTTTATGCAAGGCATTTGCCGCACTTGAGACCGAAGAGGACATACACAAATTTCTCGAGGACTTATGCACTCCTCAGGAGATCGACGCGATGTCGCGCAGGCTTATGGTCGCGGTCATGCTTAAAAGGGGCGATGTATACACAAAGATCGTAGAAGCGACCGGCGCTTCTACCGCGACGATTTCACGCGTAAACAAAACTCTCACCTATCAGAGCGCTGGCGGGTATAACATAATTCTTGACAAGCTCACGGGAGAGCTGAAGTGACACGCGGCTACGGGGATTTTGCGGAGGTTTATGACGAGCTTACTCAGAATGTTCCGTACAAAGAAATAGCGGAGTATTACGCGAAGATACTCGGCGATACCGCGGACGTGAAGCGCCTGCTCGATGTGGGATGCGGAACGGGAAATCTTACGATAAGGCTTCGGGAAATGGGTTTTGACGTTGTGGGGCTGGACGGCTCGTCCGAAATGCTTTCGTGTGCTATGGCGAAATGTCCCGATATCTTCTGGGTGTGTCAGGATATGACTAAGATCGACCTCGGTGAGGAGTTTGACGCGGTAATTTCAACGCTTGACAGTATAAATCATCTCGAAAGCAAGGCGGAGATCGAGCGCTGTTTTCGCTGTGTGAACGAAAATCTCAGGCTCGGAGGAGCATTTGTGTTTGATGTAAACACCGTATATAAGCACCGCGAGATACTCGGCAGCAACACGTTTGTGTATGACGCGGAGGGCGCGTATTGCGTGTGGATGAACGAATTTTCGGAAGAGAACAACAGTGTTTCAATTGACCTTGACATCTTTTTTGAGGAAGAGGACGGATCATATACGCGCGGAGGAGAGAGCTTCGGGGAGATCGCGCTTACGGCTGATGAGATGGCGGAAATGCTCGGAAAATGCGGATTTGAGATCGTGAAGACATATGATTATCTTTCGTTTGACGCGCCCGCCGAAACAAGCGAGAAGCTGATGATCTCCGCAATGAAGATCATGGGTTGTTCAAATTGAATCCTGTTTTTTGGCGCAATGTTGTCATGGGTGGAGTTATTTAGATATAAATTTAATATGTTGTTATGGGCGGAATTATTAAAAAAGAAATTTCAAAACCGCGCAAAGCTGCGCTTTGCGCTATCTAAGCAT
>JAFLUE010000284.1 GCA_022508945.1 Oscillospiraceae bacterium | reverse complement strand
CATATTCGGCAAGCTGTTCCCGTGTATAACCACGCTGTTCACGGATCTCCCGTATCCTGCTGCCGATAGAAGCATTAGACATATCCACCGATACCACCACCTTATTTTTAGTATAACAATTTTGAGAGAATCAATTAACTTTCGCCAAAAGTTCATAATCACTATATTTTAGAAAAAAAGTATTGACATTTTCTGCTATTTGATGTATAATGAACAAGGCGGCAAAAACGACTATAACAACAAATTGCCGCGGAAGGGCGGCGCCCTTTGGCATTTCGTCCACACATGGAACAATGTCAAAGATGGTTGCTCGAAGATGCGATGCTTCTATATCGCACCTTTACTAAAGAGGAGGAAAACTATGTCTACTGAAATTATTCTTGACGAGAACGGAAAAGTAAGCCCCGAAAGCCCGCTGTTTGCACAGCTTGACGAGTGGCACGACAAGGATCAATACAAAAATATCGTGGAGGCGGTGTTGGCTGTGCCGCACGAGAATTGGAGCAACAAGCTGTGGTTTAAGCTGATCGCGGCGTACAACAATCTTGAACAGTATGTCAAGGCTTATGATGAGCTGGAGAAAATCGCGCCGCTGTGCGACAATCCCGTTGATCTGTCGCGGTATCACTATATGCGCGGCTATATCCACTACCGCCAAGACCGCGAGTATATGGCTATCGCTATGTACCGCCGCGGACTTGAAGCAGACCCAGACAATTCTATCAAGCTTGATCTCGAAAACGAGATAGCAAACTGCCGCGAATACATTGATAAAAATCTCGCGAAGCTGCTTGAGCTTTCAATAAGGATAGCGGGCGATATTAAAGCAAGGTGCGCCGCTAAACCTGAAAAGATGAAGCTCACAGACGAGGAGTTTACGCTGTATCTGGGTTATTTGCCCGCTCTGACTCTGATAAAGGGACACGAACATTCGATAGGCTTCGGTGATTATTTCAGAAAATACGAGGGCGAGGAAAAACAGGCGGCGCTCGAATGGCTGAAAGGCGGCTATAACATTACCGACCGCGAGAGCTTGCTTGAATTTTATCAAAACGCTCCGGACTGCAACATATTCCCGATGTCGGAGGAAGTCCGTCAGCATATCGCGGGAACAGCGCAGTTCGATCCGGATGAGTTCGATAAGGAAGAACGCTTTATGTTCGACAGCTTTGAGGAATTTCTCAAAACCTTCAATAAGTTTCTTCCGAAAGCGGGTGTGCTTGCGTGGGACATCTGCGAAAAGATCGGCGTCCTGCGCTGGTCTTACGCGTGTGACCTTATCCCGAACAGCGATTACTGCGCGTCTATGCTGTTTTTGCACGACTACGCGAAAAAGATGTTCTCGTCCTTTGAGGAATACATAACATCACTGGCGTTCGGCTCGGCGGTATTTGTATTCAATACTAACGGCAAGAATATTCTGGGCGCAACTAACTTTCTGGCGAGGACTGCCCCGCTGCTGATAAACGGGCCGCTGCCCGATCTGAAATGGTAATGGAAGGTATGATACTTC
>JAFLUE010000283.1 GCA_022508945.1 Oscillospiraceae bacterium | reverse complement strand
AGGGCGTTGAGGACTTCTTCGGCGATATGGACTTTAAGGTTGCGGGTACTCACGACGGTATAACCGCAATTCAGATGGACTTAAAGATCGACGGTCTTACTCCCGAGATCATAAAGAACGCGCTTGAAACGACCCACAAGGCTCGTGACTATATACTTGACGAGGTTATGCTCAAGGCGATAGACAAGCCCCGTGAGACAGTCGGAAAGTACGCTCCGAAGATGCTTACGACAAAGGTTCCTGTCGATAAGATCAGCGAGGTTATCGGAAAGGGCGGAAAGGTTATCCAGAAGCTCTGCGCCGACTTTGAGGTCAAGATCGACGTTGACGAGGATGGAAACGTATTTATCTGCGGCGCGGATCTGGCAAAGGCAAACGCCTGTGTTCAGGTCATCTCTACGATCGTAAACCCGCCCGAGATCGGCGCGATCTACAAAGGCAAGGTCGTAAAGATAATGAGCTTCGGCGCGTTTGTTGAGATCGCACCGGGCAAGGACGGAATGGTACACGTATCCAAGCTTGAAAATCACCGCGTTGAAAAGGTCGAGGACGTTGTTTCCGTAGGCGACGAGATCATCGTAAAGGTAATGGAGATCGACAGCCAGGGACGTATCAATCTCTCGAGAAAGGACGCGCTCGCCGATATCGAGGCAAAGAAAAAACAGCAGAACGGGAACGGCTAAAAACAGTAATAATTAAAGCAAAAACGCACTCGGAAAAACCGAGTGCGTTTAGTTTTTTTAGAGAACGCCGAGGTCGTTGAGAACTTGTATTATATCATCATATTTCGAGCTTTTGACCGAAACATCTGTATAGACTAAGCCATCATAAGCAAATGTAGCGTACCATTCCTCGTCAGGTCCCCATTTATAAACTAAAGCCTGCGAACCGTCATTTAAAGTCAACAGCTCTTTATCGAAATCTTCATAATGAGTTTTACCGTCAACATCGTGCAGGGAAAAAATGCCCAGACCGCCCAGCACATATTCCTCTGACCTTGTACAGTTAACATAAAGATCTACCGTTTTTCCGTTATTCTTATCAACCAACGAAAACCTCAGGTCAATTCCTAATATTTCTTCGGGTGTTCTGTATGAGTACCAAACTTTTATTTTGGTTTCCTCCTCAATAAAATTTTCATTTATTCGAGAAGGCATATTAAACGCTGTAAATATATCATTTGGCAGCGCGATGAGATTAAATTCTGTGAACCCTTCATCACGAACTATTTCTGCTCCCATTGCAAGCATTTCCTCGCGGGAAAGGGGCGTGACATCTTTCATGATCGCGTAATTGTACTCAAACATCGGCTTTTCATTTATCGTCATAGACCCGGGATATCGATTATAAATAACCGTCGCTCCCGTAAGCAGCATAAGCGCCGCCGCAGCCGCAATAACTATCGGGAGCTTTTTAGGGCGTTTCTTGGTGTTGGTGATAATGTTATCGTCGATCTCGCTCATAGCGTCGAGCAATGGATTTATCTTATTCTCAGTCATAAAAAAAACCCCTTTCCGTAAGATATTTTTTTAGGTTTTCGCGTAAACGCTGAAGAGAGGTGGACGCGGCTGTCTCGCTCATTTTGCAGGACTTCGCGGCGG
>JAFLUE010000282.1 GCA_022508945.1 Oscillospiraceae bacterium | reverse complement strand
AATGCTTAGATAGCGCAAAGCACAGCTTTGCGCGGTTTTGAAATTTCTATTTAAATAAGGAGAATAAAATGAACGCTATTCAAAAGAAAATAGTTGAGCTAAAAGCTCAAAAAGATGTGTGCGTTTTAGCCCACTGTTATCAGACCCACGATATACTTGAGGTCGCGGATTATGTCGGCGACAGCTTCGGGCTTGCACAAAAGGCGGCAAACGCGCCGAACAAAACGATAATCATGTGCGGAGTACGTTTTATGGCGGAAACAGTAAAGATACTTTCGCCCGAAAAACGCGTTTTGATCCCGCGCGAGGAGGCGGGCTGTCCTATGGCGGAACAGCTCGACCCCGAAATGCTTATTCAGCTTAAGGAAAAATATCCCGACCATAAGGTCGTCGCATACATAAATACGACCGCCGAGCTGAAGACTCTGTGCGACGTGTGTGTAACATCGTCGTCCGCTGTGAAGATAATCAAGAAGCTCGACGTGGACAGGATACTGTTTATCCCCGACTGTAACCTCGGCGATTATGTAAAAAAGCAGATACCCGAAAAGCATATACGGCTTATAAGCGGGGGCTGTCCGACTCACGCAAAGCTTACGGCGGACGAGGCAAAAGCGGCGAAAAAAGCGCACCCGAACGCGCTGTTTCTTGTCCACCCCGAGTGTCAGCCCGAGGTCGTGGCGCTTGCGGATTTCGTGGGCAGCACCACCGAGATCATGGACTTTGCGGCGAAAAGCGACGCACAGGAGTTCATTATCGGAACGGAAAACAGCATAGTCCAGCACCTTGGTATTGACCACCCCGAAAAGCTGTTTCACCCGCTGTCGAAGGACTGCGTTTGCCATAACATGAAGGTGACGACAATAGCGGACGTTCTTCATACTATTGAGGGAAGAAGCGGCTTTGAGATACAGCTTGACGAGGAGCAAAGGCTCTTGGCGAAGAAGTGCATTGACGAAATGCTCAGGCTCGGAAGCTAACGCATTTTAGCAATTAGAAGTTAGAATTGCCAGACATACGGTTGATTTATGCTTTAACGTTTATACTTCGACTCTAACCTATATTAAGATTAAACGCGGTTGTGTAATTTCAACCGCGTTATCTCTTTGATAATTACTGTTTACTGTCAACTGTCAACTGTATACTGTTATGCTTCAGCAGCCGTATTTCTGCTGCGGAAAAGCATAGGAATAGCCCAGATAGCCGCAAGAGCGACAAGAACGTACACGATCCGGCTCAAAACCGACGCCTGTCCGCCAAGCATCCACGCGACAAGGTCGAATTGGAAAATTCCGACCAGACCCCAGTTCAGACCGCCTATTATAAGCAGTGTAAGCGCAAGCTTGTCCAAAATGATCCCTCCTTCCATACTTTTCGGAATTATTTTTTGATGTTCTCGGGGGTAATATGTGAGGTAAAATATAACAGCTTTTGTTGTAGAAAATCCACGAATATTTTTCAAAATTTCGGAGAAAATTGTAGAGAATTGCTCAATTTTTGCAGTTTTAAAAAAACTATTGACAAACTCTGAAAAAAGTTGTAAAATAATAACGTTCCGGAAGTTTAGCTCAGCTGGGAGAGCATCTGCCTTACAAGCAGAGGGTCATA
>JAFLUE010000281.1 GCA_022508945.1 Oscillospiraceae bacterium | reverse complement strand
GAGCGTGAGCCGCTTTCATACTGTGCCATACGAATGTCGGCGGTCTTTTCGGGAAACCCGACTGCAACACCAAGCCACTTTTGGGTCATTCCGCGAAGATTGCGGATAAATCGTATTCTTTCACCTATTGCCATACTATCAACTCCTTTATAATAAGTATAGCATATAGGTTTAGGCTTGTCAAGTATATTTTAACATAAAAAGTTAAAAAATTTTCAAAAAACACTTGACAAACCAAAAAATATATGGTAAAATATAAATTACCATAGCAAATACAGTTAAGATATTAAGGATAATCTATACAGAAAGGAGGTGTAGATATATGGCAAACACAATGTTTATGCGGGTTGAGGAGGTCGCGGAAGAAATGGGAGTGTCTGTGCCTTTTGCTTATAAGCTCATTCGCAAGCTGAACAAGGAGCTGGAGCAGACAGGGTGCATAACGATCGCGGGGCGTATCGACAGAAAATTCTTCCACGAAAAGTTCTATTGCACGAAATCGGCAGAGCCGAAAAAGGAGGATTGATTTATGGCAGCATTTAAGGACAAAAAGAACGGCACTTGGTATGTGCAGTTTCGCTACACCGATTGGCAAGGCGAACGGCAGCAGAAGCTGAAACGCGGCTTCGCTACCAAACACGAGGCGCAAGAGTGGGAACGCGAGTTTCTTATGCAGAAAAAGTCCGATCCGAATATGACATTTGAGAGCTTCTTCAAGATGTATGAGAACGATGTGAAGCCGCGCCTGAAGCTGAATACTTGGTTGAGTAAGGAGAGCGTTATCAAGGACAAAATACTCCCTTACTTTGCCAAGCGGAAGATGAACGAGATCACCGCAAAAGATGTTATCGAGTGGCAGAACACTATCAGAGGTCTTAAAGACAAGCGCGGAAAGTCGTACTCACCGACTTACCTCAAAACGATACATAATCAGCTTTCTGCGATGTTCAACCACGCGATAAAGTATTACAGCTTGTCAAGCAACCCCGCGGCAAAGGCGGGGAATATGGGCAAAGAGGAACACAAGGAGATGTTGTTCTGGACTTTGGACGAGTATCAGAAATTCGCGGAGGCGGTAATGGATAAGCCCATATCGTATTATGCGTTTGAAATGCTCTATTGGTGCGGTATACGCGAGGGTGAGCTGCTCGCCCTCACCGCAAAGGACTTTGATTTCAAGGCGAAAACCGTAACGATCAACAAGTCCTATCAGCGGCTCAAGGGCAAAGATGTGATAACCTCGCCGAAAACAAAGAAAAGCAACCGCGTTATCTCAATGCCGCAAATCTTGTGCGATGAGATGCAGGATTATCTCAATATGTTTTACACCAAGGCTGATAATGTGAGGATATTCCCCATTACAAAGCATTATTTGACAAACGAAATGGAGCGAGGGTCAAAGGCTGCGGGGGTCAAGAAAATAAGGATACACGATATTCGTCACAGCGCAGTGAGTTTGCTGATTGAAATGGGCTTTTCGGCACTTGCAATAGCGGATAGGGTCGGTCACGAAAGCATTGACATCACCTACCGCTATGCTCACCTGTTCCCCTCAAAGCAGACCGAAATGGCGGATAAGCTCGATATTGAGCGCTTGAAGAACGAGAGAGGGGGTGCTTCTGATGTCGGCT
>JAFLUE010000280.1 GCA_022508945.1 Oscillospiraceae bacterium | reverse complement strand
TATCCGAAACGTCGTTTATGTACAAAAGGCGTGCAAGCTCCGCGAAGCGTTCGAGGTTAAGCTTGTTTTCCGCCTGCATTGCGGCGATCTCGATCTTTCTTCCGTCAATTTCCAGCTCCTTTTCGGAAATCGACTTTTCCGCCGCTTCGATCTCTGCAATTTTCGTATTGATGTTGTTCTGCTTTGCAAGAATAAGCTCGCCGTATTTCGTTATCTCGGCGTTTATTCCGTCGATCTGCTCATTGATAAGCTTCATTGCCTTTTCGTTGTTGGCAATATCGCTTCCAAGATTTTCGATTTGTTTTTTTCTGCTTTCGTTGTCCTTTTGTATCTTGTCTATCTCGTCCTGAATGCTGTCGATAGCCGAGCCGCCGAACACGCTCGTGTGCGGTGAAATGACTAAAAGCGCTGCCGCGCAGAGACCTGCACACACTTTTGTCAAAAGCGATTTGATGTTTTTAAATTTCCCCATATTTTCCCCCTTATTAAAAACGCAAAACAGGCTTATATGCCGGATTTTCCCCAAAACCCGACAATTGCCGACTTTATATAACTTTATTATACAACCGTCCGCGTGATTTGTCAAGCAGGGAAGTGCAGGAAAAAGCGCTTCTCATGCCGAATTTCATTTTTTCAGCACAGCTTTGATCACATGCTGAAACAAAACGGCAGACGCTCTTAAAACGCCTGCCGCCGTTGTTGATATCAATAATAGTATGCGTACTTGTAGTTTAGCGGATTTACCGCAATACCGTTTACACGTACCTCAAAGTGGAGGTGATAGCCCGTACTCCAGCCTGTTGTTCCGACATTTCCGAGAACATCGCCCTGCGTGACGCGCTGTCCGGTGCTTACGTTGATGCCCCAGGTATGCGCGTACATTGTCGAAACTCCGCCGCCGTGGTCGACAATTATGTAGTTTCCGTAGCCTCCTCCGCAGCCGCAACTGTAATTCTTTCCGTAATTGTGCTTACAGCCGTTGTAAACCGCGATGACCGTTCCCGACTGAGCCGCGTGTATCTTTGCTCCCGCGATGGACGAACCAGAGCCTGTTATGTCAAGTCCGCGGTGTTGTCCGCCTCTCCACGCGTCATATCCGAAATAGGTCGAGATCCTCTTGTAGCTTGCGCTTACGGGCCATATAAAGCCGTCCGTCGAGTAAATGGGCTGATCTCCGTTCTTCGCCTGCTCCGCCCTGATAAGCTCCTCAAGCTGATTGTTCAGCTCATCCATCTTTTTGGAGGAAGCCTTTACGTCATATTCAAGAGCGTTTACCTTATCCCTCAGCTCCTTGTTCTGAGCGGCGAGCTTGCTGAGATATGCTTTCTGCTGTGCCGCATAACTGTCAAGTTCTGCTTTTGACGCCTCGAGAGCCGCCATATCCTCTTCGAGCTTCTTCTTTTCGGCTGAAAGTTCTGCCTTTTCCTGTTCGAGCTTTTCTATATCGTCTTTCAGGTCTTCGATAAGCTGCTTCTGGTCGTTTATATCCGCAAGAAGCTTCTTCATAAACCTTACGTTCTGGCTGCTTATGTTTTTGATGACGTCGGAGTAAACAAAATACTCATACCAATCGTCCGAGCCGCTCAATATCGGTATCGTATCCGAAACGTCGTTTATGTACAAAAGGCGTGCAAGCTCCG
>JAFLUE010000028.1 GCA_022508945.1 Oscillospiraceae bacterium | reverse complement strand
ATGCTTAGATAGCGCAAAGCGCAGCTTTGCGCGGTTTTGAAATTTTTATTTAAATCAATCCGCTTGAAATAACGTTTAATTACATAATAATTTAAATTCCGATCTACAGTAAAACCTTTTTGAAAAAATGCAGTTTATTTATTCCGGTAAAAGAGGCTTCGTGATGTTTGAAAAAACAAAGAAAAAGTTAATACATTTTAACACTTCGGGAAACATCGCGGAGGACTTTCTTGCGTCCAAAAAGAAAAAGTGTGCAATGCTCAGAACGCTCATAAGGCTCTGCTTTTTCTGTCATCTTATAGGCGGGATCGCCTGTTCGGCGGCGGGATATGTGTTTGACAGGAATAATTTTATCGCGCTTGTGGTTTGTGCGGTAATTGAGACGGTCATAGCGTTTTTCGCGGCGGGGGGAGAAATGACTACAAAGGCTTCCCTTGTCGGAATCGATATCATCCTTTCCGCGGCAGGCACAATAAAAGCCGTTTTAAGCTCAGAGGGCGAGCGGGTCTTGTATTTCGTATACGGCGGCGCGGCATTTATTGGGGTGATAATGGCGTTTGTGGGAATGATAGCGGCGCATTTGAGAGATTATTTACAGGATTTCCCCGCGGAGAAGCTGAAAACAGAGGACGTCACTCCGCTTGAGATAAAAGACGAGGAGCTGCCGTCATTTGAGCTTAGAATGAGCATAATAAACAGCATCGAAAACAAAAAAAGACCGCCTGCGGTTCAACAGAATGTCGGAGAGATGCGCGAGCTTGCGGGAAAGCTGAACACTATTTTAAACGGAGATATGAAAGGCGGCGGGTTTAATCCCGACATAAGGGTCGAGATCGACATTGACTCCTCGGATAATCCCGAGCAGTAGCGTATCTAAGATGATCCTGCCGATAAAACAAAACGGAAAAACAATTATGACAGTAAAGAAAATTACGCTTTCGGCTCTTTTTATCTGCTTTGCCGCGGCGCTTTCCGCACTTGAAACATTATTGCCGCCGATAGCGCCCGTTCCGGGAATAAGAGTGGGGCTTGGGAATATCGTGACGCTTTTTATTCTGTACGCGGGCGGGTGTTGGAGGATATATGACGCGTATATCGTGGCGGTTTTGCGGTGTTTTCTTGCGGCGCTTATTACAGGTTCGCTCCTGAGTGCGGTCTACGGTCTTGTGGGAGGCGTCTTAGCCTGTTCAGCAATGGTAATTGCACGGGCGATTTTCCCGAAAAAACCTGAATCCGAGTGTAAATACAACACCAAATTCCTCGCGTTTACGGGGATCTGCGGAGCGGTATTTCATATCGCGGGGCAGATGCTTACGGCGGTTTTGATTTACGGCTCGAAATATGTGCTTGCGTATACGCCGATCTTTCTCACAAGCGCGATAATAGGCGGCGCTTTTACGGGCATTTGCGCGATGCTTATAATAAAAAAGCTTCCGAAACGGCTTATGAAGCAAATCAGAAATCAATCGGACTGCAGATAAAGCCACATCTGCTTTGTCAGCCGCACTATGGCGATCGGATTGTTAGCCGCGGCACGGTTTTCGCATATCCTGGGTTTTCTCGACATCTTGAAAACAGGCTTTTTTATAATGTAATGTGAAATAACGGAGGGTAAATATGAAGCTTCTTTTGATAGACGGAAACAGCATTATGAACAGAGCGTACTATGGAATACGCCTGCTTTCAAATAAAAAGGGCGTTCATACAAACGCTCTTACAGGTTTTCTTAACATCTACCTCAAGCTTCTGAAGGAAGAAAAGCCCGATTTCATAGCCGCGGCGTTTGACCTTAAGGCTCCTACTTTTCGTCATAAAATGTACGAGGAATATAAGGCGGGACGGCATCAGATGCCGGACGAGCTTCGAGAGCAGATGCCGATAATAAAGGACATTCTCCGCGCGCTCGGCGTAAGCGTTCTCGAAACGGAGGGCTATGAAGCAGACGATATTATCGGAACGCTTTCGAGAGCCGCAAAGGAAAACGGCGCGGAATGCGTTATAAGCACAGGCGACCGCGACAGCTTCCAGCTTATAAACGAAAAGGTAACCGTGAGACTTGCTTCAAACAAGGAGGATATTATCTATACGCCCGATAAGATCGCCGAGGTCTACGGCGTTATGCCGCGCGAGATGCTTGAGGTAAAGGCGCTTATGGGAGACAGCTCGGACAATATCCCGGGAGTAGCGGGGATAGGAGAGAAGACCGCTCTTTCTCTTATTTCAAAATATCATTCGGTCGAGTGGATATATGAGCATTTAGATGAGATCGAAGTCACAAAATCCGTAAGAGCAAAGCTCGAAAACGGCAAGGACAGCGCCGAGCTTTCGAGAAAACTCGGCGAGATATGTCTGAGCGCGCCTGTTTCGGAGAATCTCGATAATTACAAATTCGGAGAGGGAGATAAGGCAAAGGCGGCGGGAATTTTGCGCGAGCTTGAAATGAATTCTGCGCTGAAAAAGCTCGGACTTGAAGCGATACAGCCCAAAGCCGTAGAGATAAAGGCGGCAAATTCGGAAAACATTGAAAATGCCGAAAATTCGGCGAAGTCCGATGTTGTTCCCGATTTGGACGAATACGACGCACAGGCGCTCGATGTTGTGATTGAAAACGGAGATATCGCGGTTTATCGGGGCAATGAGCGTATTGACGGCGATCTGAAAATAATTCTCGAAAACGGCGAGCCAAAACACACCGACAACGCAAAGGCGCTTTACTATAGGTGTCAGAAAGCTGGGATAGAGCTTAAGAATGTGACCTTTGACGCAACGCTTGCGGCGTATCTTCTTGACGTAAACGCAAAGGACTACGAGCTTTCGGGCTTATATGAAAAGTACAAAGCGGACGGAATAAACGCGCTTAACAAAACGCTTTATGCTAAGATCTGCGCGGCGGGGATGCTGAAGGTCCTGCGCGAAATTGAAATTCCCTTAGCGGAGGTTTTGTCCTCAATGGAGCTTGAGGGGATAGCTACGGACTCGGAAAGCCTTAGGAAATTCGGCGATGAGCTACAGCCGAAAATCAGTGAGCTTGAACAAGAGATCTATAAAATGGCAGGTCACAGCTTTACGGTCGGAAGTCCCAAACAGCTCGGAAGGGTGCTGTTTGAGGAGCTGGGACTGCCCGCGGGAAAAAAGAGCAAGACGGGCTATTCGACAAACTCCGATGTGCTTGAAGAATTGGTGGATAAGCACCCTATCGTTCAGGCGGTCATCGAATGGAGAAAGCTCACAAAATTGTACAACACCTATGTCAAGGGCTTGCTGGGAGCGGTATCCGAGGACGGAAGAATGTATACTACCTTTAAGCAGACCGAAACGCGCACAGGCAGAATAAGCTCCGCCGAGCCGAATATCCAGAACATTCCCGTAAGAAGCGAAATGGGGCGCGAATTCCGCAAATTCTTTACGGCAGGCGAGGGAAAGCTGCTATGCGACGCGGACTACAGCCAGATCGAGCTTCGTGTTTTGGCGGCTCTTGCTGACGACAAGACCATGATAAAAACCTTTGCGGAAAATCGCGACATTCACGCCGAGACTGCCGCCTCCGTATTCAACCAGCCGATAGATTGGGTCGATGACGATCTGCGCCGAAAGGCAAAGGCGGTCAATTTCGGTATCGTATATGGAATAGGCGCGTTTTCTCTCGCAAAGGACATCGGTTCAACTCTTTCGGAAGCGAAAAAATATATCGACGATTATCTTACGCATTTTTCGGGAGTAAAGGCTTATATGGACAAGGTCAGCGGCTCCGCCGAAGCGGACGGCTATGCGGTGACTATGTTCGGAAGACGGCGCTTTATCCCCGAGATCTTATCCACTAACAAAACCGTAAAGGCTTTAGGAAAGCGCATAGCCATGAACACTCCCATTCAGGGAACGGCGGCGGATATAATCAAAATAGCTATGATAAGGGTTTATCGGCGGCTGAGATCGGAGCTTCCGGAGGCGAAGCTGATATTACAGGTCCACGACGAGCTTATAGTTGAAGCGCCCGAAGGCTCCGCCGAAAAAGCCGCGCAGATACTCCGCGAGGAAATGCAGAATGCGGTAAAGCTCTCAGTGCCGCTGCCCGCGGACGCGAAAATCGGAAAAACGTGGTTTGACGTTCACTGAAAGGAGTTTTTATGGCGGAGCTTGATTTGTATTTCAGAAGCATTGTTGAGCAGGACAGGTGTGCTGTTGTTATATGCGATCTTGACGATACTATCGTCTATATGAACCCTGCCGCGCGGGAGCGCTACAAAAAACACGGAAACCTCATCGGAAAGAGCATTATGGACTGTCATAACGAACAGTCGCGCGCGAAGATCAGCGAGGTTGTGGAATGGTTTAAGCAAAGCGTTGAAAATAACATTATCTTTACCTTTCACAATCCAAAGGAGAACAAGGATGTTTATATGGTCGCGCTGCGCGGTGAAAACGGCGAGCTTATCGGATATTACGAAAAGCACGAGTACAGAACTCCGGAAACGGCTGAAAGTAAACAGTAAGATTTCAAGCCAAACGCGCTCGAAGCCTCGAGCGCGCAATGACCGTGAAAATACTGTTTACTTTATAATGTTTACTGTTACAGCCCTAAGCTTGTTGACAGGGCATTATCGACCTCGTGCATGGAAGCACTGTCAAGCTCTCCCATACGCTCCTTGAGCCGTCTTTTATCCAATGTACGAACCTGTTCCAACAGCACGACCGAATCCTTTGCAAGTCCGCACGAGGACCCTGTAACGGAAATGTGAGTGGGAAGCCCGGCTTTTTCCTTTCGGCTTGTTATCGCCGCGGCAATAACGGTGGGGCTGTGTTTGTTTCCGATGTCGTTCTGCACTATAAGCACGGGCCTTATCCCTCCCTGTTCGGAGCCGACGACGGGACTCAGATCCGCATAATATATCTCACCGCGTTTAACTAACATAAAACATTCCTCCCTATAAAGTTAATTCTTGGTGATGTTTGTATTATTGACTGCTTCAAATAGAATTATTCGGAATTTTAAGAATGTTCATATTGCCCGAAATTTAGCTGATAAATTGGCGCAAAGACGCCGCTGAGCGGAAATGTAAACATTCTTTGAGAAAGGTGAATTATGCTTACTTGGAAAAAACTTCTATGCGCCGAGCGCGAGCGCGAAAGCATGAGCCACGGCGGCGCTGAAAATATCCGTGATATACGCTCGGAATTTCGCAAGGACTACCACAGAATTATCGGAAGCGCGTCATTCAGGCGCCTTCAGGATAAGGCACAGGTCTATCCTCTCTACAGAGGCGATTTCGTCAGAACACGCCTTACCCATTCGCTTGAGGTAAGCTCTTTTGCGGGAAGCATGGGGGATACGATCTTTACACAGCTTATAAAAAACAAAACTCCCGATATTGATGAAAGAGTCAGGGAAAACTGCTGTGATATTCTTGAGTGCGCGGGACTTATCCATGACATCGGAAATCCGCCGTTTGGACATTTCGGAGAATTTTCGATAAGACAGTGGTTCAAGGACAACTTACCGAAGCTTAAATACAAAAATATTCCCGCGGAACAACTGCTTTCGGAGCAGATGAAAGCGGATTTTCTGAATTTCGAGGGCAACGCCCAGGCTCTAAGAGTTCTTTCAAGGCTGCACTGTCTGATAGATATGCAAACGGGAATGAATCTCACCTTCGCGCTTTTAAACACAATTATCAAATATCCCACGTCCTCGGTCGAAATTGACGCGAAGTGCAGCGATATCTGCAAAAAGAAGATGGGCTATTATGTTTCCGAGCAGGAGCTCTTCAGAAAGATCACAGAAAAAACAGGCGCGGTCGGCTGCAGATATCCGCTTACTTTTATCCTCGAAAGCGCGGACGATATCGCGTATAAAACCGCGGATATCGAGGACGCGGTCGAAAAGGGGCTTATTTCCTACGACATTATTATACGGGAGCTTAAAAGCGCCCGATTTAATGAAATGTGTGAAAACGAAGAGGAACAAAGGGTGCTTGAAGAAGCGGTTGACGAGTTGATAAGATCGTATAACTCCGCTGTAGAGCTTCGCATGGAGTGTCCCGAAAAAGCGGCGGTATCGCGGTGGATAGTAAAGCTTCAGTCGCGCCTTATTTATGCGGCGTCGGACGCG
The DNA here is from genome assembly GCA_022508945.1 of Oscillospiraceae bacterium. Classification (GTDB taxonomy): domain Bacteria; phylum Bacillota; class Clostridia; order Oscillospirales; family Ruminococcaceae; genus CAG-115. The sequence continues at coordinate 13,454 of JAFLUE010000028.1, read as the reverse complement.
TTTTGCGAAAACTATGATACGATAATGAGCGGACAATTCAAAAAGGAACTCCTCGGAGCGTCAAAGGTTCGGGTCTTATGCTGTGCGCTGGGAGATATAGCGTACAGATACGCGTTCCGCTCGGAGGGCATCGTCAGAAGCGAGCTTTCCGAAAACGCGACAATGACGTTTTTGCTCAATAAGATCGTAGGAGCGGCTCTCTCATTTGATATGGATGATGTTAAAATGTACGATAGGGACTTAAGCGAGGTCTTATCGAAAAACTACATAGAGATCTGCCGCAGGGCCTGCGAGGGAAAATCGGACGCGGAACAGTGCTATTACAGGCTGCTGTTTGCGACAGACTGCGTATGTAAAATGACAGACGGCTTTGCGAGGGAATTTTTTCTTGAATTACAAGGCGTAAAAATTTCACAAAATTATTGACTTTGTTAGTTAAATATGTTATTATTATCTTGTAGTGTGTTTTAATATTTAATGTTGGTTTTTGTAAATATTTCAAAATGTGAAATCAACAAAATTTTACCCTGAAGAGAGGTATTTTAAATGTCAGAGGAAAAAAAGAATATCAAATCGGTTAAGGCTAAAATTATGCTGTTCAGTTTAGTCATGACGCTTGCGATGATCTTGAACATCTCGGTTTGCGTTACTATCCAGATCACCCAGATGCTGTCAAGCATAAATATTCAGCTTAATGAAAACGCTATTGCAAGTAAGGCGCTTGTTGAAAACAGGCTTGAGAGCTTGCTTTTGCTTGTGGGCGAACACGCGAACGACTATGAATTCACAAGCGGCTCGGAGCAGTCAAGAGAAGAACACGCCGCGGCTATCACCTCAGCCGACCCAAATACGACCTCAACCGTTTTTGTGGATAACAGCGGCAAAAGCTATGGCGGAGAGCTTTCGGCGAAGGTCGCGTCGGCACTTGGCTCGTCAAACAGAGCTATTGTGATATCGGACGACTATTCGGAGTTTTCCCTTGCGGCAAAATCAAGCGCAGGCAATATTCTTTGCGTAACCATGAAGATGGACACATTAAAGCCCATTTTAAACGGCTGTCCCAATGACACTCTGATTATCGCCGAGGACGGAAGGGTCGTTGCTTTCTCTGACAACGCCCCCAAGGACAAGAATTTCGCGGATTTTGTTCAGAAAACCGACGGCGTTAAGACCAAGATAAGACCAGTTGGAGAAGAAAACGCCGCTTATTGCTCGGTTGCGCTTGCCGGCTCGCAGAATTGTACGCTGGTCGTAAGGACGGATATAGGATACTATTTTTCGGGAATGCTTATGACCATTGTTGTAAGCGCTGTAATGGTGGTTCTGTTTGCTTCGCTTTGCTTTATCGCAAACTCGTATTTCAGCAAGAATGTTACTGTTCCGCTTAAGAAGATCCAGAACAAGATCAAGGAAATGGCTGACGGAAGGCTCTCGGGCGATGACGTTGATTACGTTAAGAACGACGATATAGGCGCGCTTGCCGCCGCGGTAAATAAAATGGCGCATTATAACGGCGAGGTAATAAGCGATATTACATATACCGCAGGAGAGATCGCGAACGAAAATCTTTGCGTAACTCCGAGCGGAAATTATTTCGGAGATTATATTCCCGTAAAAACCGCGCTCGAAAGCATTGTTTCTTCCGTTCGCAACGTTATTACAAACGTTGAGCAGGCGGGACGCGAGGTAAGCGACGGTTCAGAGGAAATGTCGAGAAACTCGGCGGTTTTGTCGCGCGCGGCCGATGAAGAGGAGATCACCGTAAAACAGCTCAACACAAGCCTGAATATGGTTTACAGACAGAGTACGGACAACTCCGATAAGGCGGCGACCGCCAGCTCTATCGCGGAAGATTCAATGAAGCTGGTAAACGAAGGCAACGAGAAGATGACGAAGATGCTCGAGGCAATGAACGAGATCAGCAGCACCTCTTCCGAGATCGCAAACATTATAAAGACTATCCAGGATATTTCCTCGCAGACAAATATCCTTTCGCTGAACGCTTCTATTGAGGCGGCAAGAGCGGGAGCCGCGGGAAAAGGCTTTGCGGTTGTCGCGGGTGAGGTAGGAAGTCTTGCGAATAAGACCGCTGAAGCTGCAAAGTCTACGACAACGCTTATCGAAACTTCAATTAACGCGGTTAAAAACGGTACGGTTATCGCAAATGAAACCGCGGAAATGCTTGGAAAGATCGTTGAAAAGACCGACGCTACCTCAAAGGTCGTTGGTGACATTGCGGATGCTTCCGCGAAACAGGCTGAGAGTGTAAAGGAAGTTCTTGCGGGAATGACAAGCATCTCAAACGCCGTTTCTCAGATAACCGACAGTGCGCGCGCCTGCGCGGACAGCTCCGAGGAGCTTGCGACTCAGGCGGCGGCGCTTCATGATACTGTAGACAGGTTTAAGGTCGACGATAAAAAATACGCTGCCAAAGCACGGAAAGAAAAGTCAAAGAATATAATTCTCGAGGATACGCCCGCGGTTTCAAAGCCCGAGCCTGCAAAGCCAGCTAAGTCCGCAGCGAAGCCCGAGCCTGCTAAGCCTGCAGCGAAGTCCGAGCCTGCGAAGTCCGCAGCGAAGTCCGAGCCTGCGAAGTCCGCAGCGAAGTCCGAGCCTGCAAAGCCCGCAGCAAAGTCCGAGCCTGCTAAGCCTGCAGCGAAGCCCGAGTCTGCTAAGCCTGCTGCGAAGCCCGAGCCTGCTAAGCCAGCTGCGAAGTCCGAGCCTGCGAAGCCTGCAGCGAAGCCCGAGCCTGCTAAGTCAGCTGCGAAGTCCGAGCCTGCTAAGTCTGCCGAAAAGAAAAAGGAGATCATTCTTGACGATGATATAAAGGCGCCTGACGATAAGCCAACGGCAGTCAAGGCGGATAGTCCGGCAAAGCCTGTCGAAAAACCGAAAATGATAAAGCTTGACGATGATGAACCTGCTTTCTCCGCAGCTTCGGTAAAGCCTGTTTCAACAGCGACCGCAAAACCGATCAAGCGAAACATCACGCTTGATAACAACAAATATTGATTTTTTGGAGGCAATTTATGAGTACCGAGATTTCAAAGTTCGGCTCGTTTCAGGGCTACAAATGTTTCCTTGCTACGCTTAAAAACAGAAACGGCTTATCTGTAAGCATCACAAACTTCGGTGCGGCTATCCAGTCGCTGTGCGTTTTGGATAAAAACAGAGAGCTTGTGGATGTTGTTTTGGGATACGGTTCTGTGGAGCAGTATGAAAAAGGAAACTCAGCGTTCGGCGCAACTGTCGGAAGAGTAGCGAACCGCATAGGCGGCGCGAAATTCACGCTTGACGGAAGAACCTTTGAGCTTACAAAAAATGACGGAAACAATACTCTCCACGGCGGCGCGTTTGGCTTTGGAAAGAGAATGTGGACAATAGACGATATTGAGGACGGAGCAGAGCCCTACGTTGTTTTCGGCTACAACAGCCCCGATGAGGAGGAAAATTTTCCGGGAAATCTCAGCGTAAAAGCAAAATACACACTGCTTCAGAACGGCGTTAAAATTCAGTACTTCGGAAAATGCGACCAGGATACTGTTTTAAACCTCACAAACCACGCCTATTTTAATTTGAAGGGCGAGGGAGAGGGCGATATAAAAGACCATCTTGTAAAGATCTGCGCGGATAAGTATACTCCCGTAGATTCAGAGCTGATCCCGACGGGCGAGATCGCGGACGTTACGGGTACGCCATTCGATTTCCGTGAGCCTAAGACCGTTCGTACGGAAATGGATAATGGCAGACTTCCCAAAGGCTATGACCACAACTATCTGCTCGGAACAGACCGTGAAATGAGGACGGCGGCGTATATCTACGAACAGACGCGCGGAATTATAATGCAGGTCGATACCGATATGCCCGCTATGCAGTTTTATGTAGGAATAGGACTTAATCAGGAGCCGGGAAAGAACGGTCATGTTTATCCGCAGTACGGCGGACTTTGCCTTGAAAGCCAGTTCTGCCCCGATTCTCCGAACAAGCCGCAGTTTCCGAGCTGTGTTCTGAGAGCGGACGAAGAGGGCGTTTATACAACGACCTACACCTTCAGCGCTAAGTAAACTAACAAGGGGACCCCTTTCTTCAGAAATGGGTCCCCTTGATCTCATCCAAAAGACTTTTCGTTCCGCCGCTTACGCGGCGGTTGTTGTTTTTACCGATAACTTTTTAGTTACCGACAAATAACAAAAAGTCTTTGGAAAAGGTTTTGGGGAAAACCTTTCTTCAGAAAGGTTTCCCCCGGAAAACAATATTTCATTTTATCTTAGCGATAAAGCTTCTGTTCTTTGTAGGTCGTGTGGAGAACCTCATGAGCCTTGTGAGAGTTTGGCTCGCCGAAGAACTCGTCATAAAGCGCCTTAACCTCGGGATTCTCGTGGGAGCGTCTAAGCGTCGAAGCCTCGTCGATTCCGTAAAGAATCTTTGCTCTGTCCGCGCGAATATCGGTGAAGTTGCATACGCTTGCGGGCTGGATTATCTGTCCGCCGCCGTTTACGCAGCCGCCCGGACACGCCATGATCTCAATAAAGTCATAGCTTGCTTCGCCGGATTTAATGCTCTTGAGCAGCTTCTTCGCGTTTGCGAGTCCGCTTGCAACAGCAACTCTAACAGTCTTTCCGCCTACATCGTAGGTCGCTTCCTTGATTCCCTCAACTCCGCGCACTTCCTTAAAGTCAACAGGCGCGCTGTCGCTTTCGCCCGTAAGCTTCCATGCGGCAGTTCTCAAAGCCGCCTCCATAACGCCGCCCGTTGCGCCGAAGATTACGCCCGCGCCGGTGTATCCGCCGAGCGGAGAATCCGCCTTCTCATCGGGAAGCTCGTTGAATATGATTCCTGCCTTCTTGATAAGGTTAGCAAGCTCGCGTGTTGTGATCGCGATATCTACATCAGCAACTCCCGCCGCGGACTGATCGTCTCTTCCGATCTCAAATTTCTTCGCCGTGCAGGGCATTACCGATACGCTTATGATGTCCTCGGGCTTCTTGCCGATCTTCTGGGCATAGTAGGTTTTAACGACCGCTCCGAACATCTGCTGGGGCGATTTGCAGCTCGACAGATTCGGAATAAACTCGGGGAAGTAGTTCTCGCAGTAGCGAACCCAGCCGGGGCTGCACGAAGTAATAAGCGGGAGCGTTCCGCCGTTCTGTACTCTGTCGAGGAACTCGGTGGCTTCCTCCATGATAGTAAGATCTGCCGAGAAGTTGGTGTCAAACACCTTGTCGAAGCCAAGCCTGCGCATAGCCGCGATCATCTTGCCCTCAACGTTTGTTCCTATAGGATATCCGAACGCCTCTCCAAGCGACGCTCTCACAGCGGGAGCCGCCTGTACAACGACCATCTTGTTGGGATCGGCGATAGCCTCAAGCACCTTTTCCGTGTCGTCCTTTTCAGAGAGCGCGCCTGTCGGGCAAGCAGTAATACACTGTCCGCAGGAAACGCAGGCTGTGTCCGCAAGATCCATATCAAACGCAGAGGTTATCTGTGTAGCAAATCCGCGCTCGTTTGCGCCGATAACGCCTATTCCCTGATTTACCGCACACGCAGCCACGCAGCGTCTGCACAAAATGCACTTCGAGTTGTCGCGGTACATATGCACCGCGCTGTAGTCGATCTCGGGCATGGGGTTTTCGCCGTCAAACTTATGCATATCCACGCCGTATTCGTTGCAGAGCTGGTGAAGCTCGCAGTTTCCGCCGCGCGAACAGCTCAGACAGCTCATATTGTGGTTGGACAAAATAAGCTCGAGCGTTGTTCTTCTGCTCTCAATAAGCTTCGGAGTGTTTGTGAATATCTCCATACCGTTGTCTACGGGATAAACGCACGCCGCCACAAGCGATCTCGCGCCCTTTACCTCAACAACGCAGATACGGCAGGCGCCGATCTCATTGATGTCTTTTAAATAACACAGCGTTGGGATCTTTATGCCCGCGGTCCTTGCTGCCTGGAGAATGGTAGAACCCTCGGGAACCGAATATTCCGCGCCGTTAATTTTTATATTAACCATCAGAATCATTTTCCTTTCAATTTATAAAGGTAGATTATCCCTTTGTGATAGCGTTGAACTTACAGTTGTCCACACAAGCGCCGCACTTTACGCACTTCTGGGTGTCGATAGCCATTGCGGCGAGCTTCTTTCCGGGAGCAACATAGTCTGTTCTCGAGATCGCCGAAGCAGGGCAGTTCTTCGCGCAAAGTCCGCAGCCAACGCACTTGTCCTTGATAATGGAGAAGTTCAGCAGCGACTTACATACTCCCGCAGGACATCTCTTATCATTTATATGAGCCTCATACTCATCTCTGAAGTAGCGAAGCGTCGAAAGCACGGGGTTTGGAGCTGTCTGTCCGAGACCGCAAAGGGCATTGTCCTTTATGTAATAGCACAGCTTTTCGAGCTTATCGAGATCCTCGGCGGTCGCCTTTCCGCTTGTTATCTTTTCAAGCATTTCGTACATTCTCTTTGTACCTATGCGGCAGGGAGTACACTTTCCGCAGCTCTCGTCAACCGTAAAGTCGAGGAAGAACTTCGCGATGTCGACCATACAGTTGTCCTCGTCCATTACGATAAGTCCGCCCGAACCCATCATGGAACCGATCGAGATGAGGTTATCATAGTCTATGGGGATATCGAGGTGTTCCGCGGGGATACATCCGCCCGAAGGACCGCCCGTCTGAGCCGCCTTAAACTTCTTTCCGTTCGGAATGCCGCCGCCGATATCTTCGATAACTGTACGAAGCGTTGTTCCCATAGGAACCTCTACAAGTCCCGTGTTGTGGATCTTTCCGCCGAGCGCGAATACCTTTGTACCCTTTGACTTGTCTGTACCCATAGAAGCGAACCAGTCCGCTCCGTTAAGGATTATCTGGCATACGTTCGCGTAGGTCTCTACGTTGTTGAGGATAGTGGGCTTTCCGAAAAGTCCCTTTACCGCCGGGAACGGAGGACGCGGACGCGGCTCGCCGCGGTTGCCCTCGATTGAGGTCATAAGCGCGGTCTCCTCTCCGCAAACAAATGCTCCCGCTCCGAGTCTTAAGCCGAGACGGAATTTAAAGCCTGTTCCGAAAATATCATCGCCCAACATTCCCGCTTCCTCAGCCTGCTTGATAGCGATCTTAAGACGCTCAACGGCAATAGGATATTCGGCTCTTACATAAATATAACCCTGATTCGCGCCGATCGCGTAGCCCGCTATTGCCATTGCCTCAATAACGGTATGGGGGTCGCCCTCAAGAACAGAGCGGTCCATAAACGCTCCGGGGTCGCCCTCGTCGGCGTTGCAGCATACAAACTTCTGATCCGCGTCCTTTACAAGATTTCTCGCGAGCATCCATTTTTTGCCCGTGGGGAATCCCGCGCCGCCGCGTCCGCGAAGTCCCGAGTTAAGGATGATTTCGATAACATCGTCGGGAGTAAGCTTTGTCAGGCATTTATGAAGCGCCTGATATCCGTCGCGCGCGATATATTCTTCAATATGCTCGGGGTTTATAACACCGCAGTTTCTCAGAGCCACACGGTTCTGGTTTGCGTAGAAAGCCGTTTCATTAAGCGACTTTATATCGTCGCCGCTTACTGTTTCCTCATAGAGATATTTCTTGACGGGCTGACCGTTTTTAAGATGCTGTTCCACGATCTCGGGGATATGCTCCGGCTCCGTCTTGGAATAGAATGTACCCTCGGGATAAACTATCATAATAGGACCGAGCGCGCAAAGACCGAAACATCCTGTCTTTATTATGTTTACCTTATTTTCCAGACCGTTTTTCTTTATCTCCTCCTGAAGCACGTCTACTATCTTCATGGAGCCGCTCGATGTACAGCCGGTACCGCCGCAGACCAAAACGTCGCGAACGCCGCAGTCCTTTCCCTCGATGCGGGTGCCTACAACGTCGGCGTACTTAGCTTTTATGGCGTTAAGCTCGTCGATTGTTTTAATAACGTTCATTCGTAAACTTTCCCTTCTATCAGTTGTATTTTGCGAGGATAGTGTCAATATCGTCAGGCGTAAGTCTTCCGTAAACGTCCTCGTTTATCGTTAAAACGGGAGCAAGTCCGCAGGCGCCTATACAGCGGCACGCGTCAAGCGAAAACTTTCCGTCCGGCGTTATCCCGCCTCCCGAGATCCCGAGCTTTTCCTGAAGCTTGTCGTAAAGGTCGCCCGAACCTTTTACATAACAAGCCGTACCGAGACACACGGAGATCCTGTACTTTCCCTTGGGGTTTATGGAAAACTGCGCGTAGAATGTAACCACCCCATAAACCTTTTCGAGCGGTATCTCCATAGCGTCTGCAATCATCTGCTGAACCTCAATAGGCAGATACCCGTAAATTTCCTGCGCTCCCTGAAGAACAGGCATAAGCGCGCCCGGGTCGTCCTTGTGCTGATCGATGACCTCTTTGAGCTTTTTTTCCTGCTCGGGCGTTCCCGCAAAAGGAACCGCACTCTTTTTAAAAGCCATTATATAGCCTCCTTGTTTTTTCCGCATACCCGCGGATTATTTGCAGAATTTTTGTAAAACCGCATTTTCTTCCGCGGCTTCACTACCATACTATAATATTATAACACAAGCTTTAAAAAAAGTCTACAACTATCCAAAATTTATAAAGAATAAGACTAAACATTTAATTAGATTTTTTTTGCGGTTTTTTGTGCATTTTCAACAAATAGCGCATTTCCATGTAAATTTAATGCAACTTTTATACCTAAAAATCAGAATGAAATTTTCACGGAAATTTTTCACGGCAGCTCCAAAAAACACCGATCATGTACAAAAGCTCATTCGGTCTGTCGGAAAGACCACGGATACTCGGGAAAAAAACATACCCTCAGCTTCGGCTTATCTGACTCCTGATAAAGTCATGGCGCGTCAGCCGTTTTTGGCGGTATGTAAGGAAATCTTTCAAAAAAATTACAATATAATTACAGTTTTGTAATAAATGTTGACTTTACAAAAAGATGTGATATAATAAACTCAAGAGGACATCAAAGCATTAGTTTCGGTTTTCATTTCGGTATATTTTTTAACAGTCCTCACCCCTTCCATTTTTCGAAGCCAAGGCGAGTTTACATATATTTTTTTATTAATTGAATCTCCTTCCATTTCCTCTCTCGCTCAAGGCTTCCGAATAATTTGCTCCCGAGCGTTTCTCGGGAGCTTTCTTTGTTTTATGACGCGTTTACGTTTTCTCACCCTTGTCTTCCTTCGGGTCTTCTTCGGAGGGCTTGTCGATATCGTTTTCAACAGCGGCTTCGGAGCTTTTCGGCTCGGCTTCTTTGGAAATTTCTTCGCTTATGCCGCCGTCTGCTGTTTCCATATCTTTATCTTCAGCTTCAACCGTATCGGCTTCTTTATTGTCGGTCAATTCGGAATCATTTTCTGTGGTTTTATTATTGGGATCATCTTCGGGATCTTCCGCCGAGCTTTCGGATACGGATGTTTCCTCCCCGTCATTTTCATCTGCTTCGTTTTCATCTCCGAGAATGCTCGGGGCTTTTTTGTTCTTTTTTTCCTCACGCTTTTGCTTGTATTTCAGTTCCTCTTGAACTTCCTTGTCAATAAGGGCGCTTGAAGCGTCGGTGTTTACATAAAGCGGGATGTTTTTCTTTTTTGTGAGTATTTTGAACGTGATATAAAGCGCCATTCCCGCAACAAAGCATACCGCGGCGATCACCTGCGATATCTTCAGATCCCCCGCCATAAGGCTGTCCGAGCGGTTTGATTCGATAAAGAACCGTCCAAGCCCATACCACGAAAGATAAAGCAGTATAAGCTCTCCGTCAAAGCTCCTGAGCTTTTTGGAGTAAATGTGAAGCAGAACAAATCCCAGCAAGCACCACGCGCTTTCATACAAAAAGCACGGGTGGACAGGCGTGTTTCCGATTATCGTCCCCTTCATCGCAAATATCCAATCCTTTTCGCAGGGCGAACCGAATGCCTCCTGGTTTATAAAATTGCCCCATCTTCCGATCGTCTGACCGATGAGAAAGCCGAGAGCCGCAACATCACAGGTCGCGAAAAAGCTGATCTTTCTGATTTTGCACATGATAAAACCGACCAGCAGCGCGCCGATTATCCCGCCGTAGATCGCTAAGCCTCCGTCGTGGATCTTCGTGAAGACCGTAACGAGATCGTATTTTGTTCCCGAGTTTGGATCGAGACTTGTAAATACACAGTAGTAAATACGCGCTCCCAAAAAGCCTCCGATGACCGAAGCGAGAACAACGTCGAAAAAACGTCCCTTCGGAAGTCCGAAAACCTTGTCACAGCGAAATGTCGCATAAATATACGCTAAAAGGATCCCCGTCGCTATTAAGATCCCGTACCAGTAGATAGAGAGTCCGAAAACATCAAACCCGCGGCTGTAGGTGATCTCCGTACCTTGAAAAAGGTTTGGAAATTCAACGGTGATCTGCTCCGTCGCGGAGCTTGAGGCAAGATCGAGTAAGTTCATTTAAGTTCTCCTTTGATGTCATATAGAAGTTAGAGATCAGTTATTAGCTGTTAGCTGTAAATTGTGGAAGGCGTAACGAAACCGATTTACAATTACCGGCCGCCTTTCACCTAATCTCCGATCGGCTCTACAACAGAAATGCAGGCATTTTCCGCGTCAATATCCGATAGCTTTTCCAAAAGCTTTTCATAGCTTACAGAGGCGGTCGTCTGAATGGCACAGAACGGCGAGACCTCCGACAATACAGCCTCCGTAAGCGTGTTGCATACGGAGCGCACATTTGCGAATTCCTTTACAAGAGAGCCGTAGGTCGCCTTTTTTACGCGCTCGAAAAGCTCCCGCTCCGGCGGGTTTTTCTTATTGCGGTTGAAAAGCTCCTGCATTTTTTCGAGAACAAGCTCGGGACTTTCGCTTTCTCCGCGTGCGGCAAGGAAGAAATGTCCGCGGCCGTTGAAAACGGTGACGGACCATTCGTCGTTAAGTATCCCGTCCACACGCATCTGCTCGTAAAACTCCGAAGCGTTTCCGAAAAGCATATCGAGCAGAATGTTGAAGTAAATATAGTCTTCGATCTCCCGTTCTTTATATACCGCGGGACGCTTGAAACCGATCTCGAAAATCGGCTTTGACACAGGCATCGACAAGCGAGTTATCTTTTGGTTTACCTCATACGGCTCGTCATGATCCGCTGTTTCGACCCTAAAAGGTTTTGATTTTTTGATCTTCTCCTCGCAGATCTCAACTATCTCGTCGGGGTCAATGTTGCCCGCCGCGCACAAAAACATATTTGAGGGACTGTAGAACGCGTTATAACAGTCCGTAAGCGTTTTCGGAGTGATCTTTGCGATGCTTTCGGCGGTTCCGGCTATATCGAGCCTGACGGGATTTTTCACATATATCCCCTCGAGAAGGTTTGTGAAAACGCGCCACGAGGGATTGTCGCGGTACATGGTTATCTCCTGACCTATGATACCGCGCTCTTTTTCAACGTTCTCCTCGGTGAAATACGGTTCGCTTACAAACCCTAACAGTATCTCAAGGTTTTTGCGGAAATTGTCCGCGCAGTTGAAATAGTATTGGGTATAATCAAAGCTTGTCCCCGCGTTGCAGGAGGCTCCCGTCTGCGCGAAAAGCGAAAAAGCGTCCTTTTCCTCGCTTTCAAAGAGCTTATGCTCGAGATAATGCGCCGTGCCGTCGGGGATCTCGATAAGTCTTCCGTCCGAGACAAACGCGTTGTCCTGAGAGCCGAAGCGCGCGGTAAACTGCGCGACGGCGGTAGACCAGCCCTTCATTGGAAGCATATAGACCTCTGTGCCGCTTGAGCAGACGTATTTAAGACAAGTTTCCTTTATAATGTCATTGTATATCTTCTCTATCATATTTTTCTCCGATTTGTAACGGTTTTCGATGATTCGGCGTACAAAAGCCCAAGCAAAAGCCTTTAGATATGCGGCTTTATGAATGGCTTTTGTCTGCCGATCTGTCAGAGAGCCGTATTGTCCTTATTTTTCAGCAGATAAACCGTGTCGAGCGAATATTTTCTCGCCGCGTCACGGACGCGCTCTGCGGTTACGGCTTTTATCTGTTCGGCATATTCCTCGGGAGAAATGAATTTCTCGTCGATTATCTGCGAGAGATACCAGCTTGAAATTCCAAACGCGCTGTCGTAGGTCGAGGACAGGGAGTTCAAAAACTCAAGCTTCGCGTGTTCAAGCTCGTCCTCGGAAACGCCGTTTTCGCATATATCCTTAAACTCCGCAAGCATAGCCTCGCGGGTCTTTTCAACATTATCCGGCTCGATACCTGCCGTACACGCGACCGTTTTGCTGAAACGGTCGGCGTGACAACTGCAATAGTAACACAGCGATTGTTTTTCGCGGATATTCATAAAAAAGCGCGATGTCGTCATTCCTCCCAAAACGCATGAAAAGATCGCGTTTGCGGGACGGTCATCCATTTCGGGAGCTTTGAGGTACATTCTGAGGATTACCTGCTGCATTTCGAGGTTGTCCTCAACATAAGCCGGCTTATCCTTCAGAGCGGACGGCGCGTGGCGAAGACGGCAGATATCGCTTCGTTCAAGCCCGGAAAGCTCTTCCGTAAAGATCCGTTCGCTCTCCGAAAATTCCGAACAGCCGACCGCGCATATCTCAACGTGAGCTGTACGGAGCATTTCCCTGTACGCGTCGTAAGCTGATTTTGCCGTGATCTTCTCGGCATTTTCGTGAACCCCCGACGGCGGAAGCTCTGCCGCTTCTCCGACAAAGGCGGTTTTCGCGGCGCGTTCGCTTGCGTATACGGCTTTATCGTTGATTACGCTGTCGATGTTGTCTATGAGCTGCGCTCTAAGCATCTCGACAGTCTTTTCGTCAAACGCGCCGTTTTTTGCGTTGGGTCTGAAAATGCAGTCGCACAAGAGCCTCGCGGTCTCACATTCGAGCTTTTCGCCATTCAGCGCATACCTGTCGTCAAGAGCCGCCGCCCAGATATCCGTACGGCGGGCGCCGCTGAAGATCGAGGTAGAGGCGGAGATCGAAGCGTCATACAGATCGAGAAGCGCGGAGGAAAGCTGTTTATAATCGGGATAACGCTCACAGCACTCGGTAAATTCATAAGCCGCTATCGCCGCGTCCTCGCGCGGGATCTTTGAGATATCGGTAAAAAGCGAGATAAAAAAACGGTTTTGTTTGTAGCGCGGGTCGGTTATTTTGGAAAAATAAACCCCGTCGGCAATTTTTTTGCGCTCAAAAATTTTAATCAGTCCTTTTTAAAAAAATTAAACCGATTATTATTATAACACAATTATTTGACAATTTCCACAATTTTTTGTGAAAAATTTATTTATTTAAAAAGAAATTTTAAAGCCGAATTTATTTAAAAAGAAATTTCAAAACCGAATTTATTTTAATAGAAATTTCAAAACCGCGCAGTGCGCCTTTGGCGCACTGTGCTATCAAATCGACGCGTATGAGCTATGCTCATACGCGTCGATTATTTTTGAAAT
>JAFLUE010000279.1 GCA_022508945.1 Oscillospiraceae bacterium | reverse complement strand
TAATTTCCGTAACCGCCGCCGCAGCCGCAGCTGTAATACTTGCCGTAGTTATGCGGGCAGTAATTGGATACCAGGATAACGGTACCCGACTGCGACGCCATGATACCCTGTCCCGCGATACCGCCGTCACCGATGTCGATACCGCGGTGATTGCCGCCGCGCCATGCGTCATAACCGAAATATGTAGTAATGCGGTGGAAGTTCGTGGGGAGCGGCCACATAAAGCCGTCGCCGCTGTAATCTATATAACCGTCGCCTCCGTTAGCCGCCGCCTGCTGCTGTCTGATGATCCTCTCGATCTCGGCGTTTATCTCGTCCATTTCGGCGTTCGCGTCCGCGATATCCTCTTCAAGACCGCTTATCTTATCTTTCAGAGCTTCGTTTTCAGCCGCAAGGTCGTAAAGATAATTTTTCTTTGTGTTCGCGTAGCTTTCGAGGTCTCTCTTCTCGCTTTCAAGATTTGCCGCCTCGCTCTCATACGCGAGCTTTTGCGCTTCAAGAGCCGCCTTTTCGTTTTCCAGGCTCTCAATATCCTCCGTCAGTCCTCTGACCATATCCTCCTGCTCGGCAATGGAATCGAGCAGAGAGTTCATAAAGTCGTAGTTCTGACCGCTTATGTTCTTTACAACGTCGGAATAAACAAAGTAGTCATACCAGTCGTCCGAGCCGTTCAGCACGGGGAGCTGCGACGACGTATTGTTCATGTACATATACCGCGCGAGCTTTCCGAACTTTTCAAGGTTTCTCTTGTTTTCAGCCTGCAACGCCGCTATCTCGACCTGCTTGTTCTCGATCTCGACTTCCTTATCGGCGATAATCTGCTCAACGTTCATGATATCAATGAGCTTCTGAGTGATATCCTCCTGCTTCGCCGTGATAAGCGCGCTGTATGTGGTTATCTCCTCATTGACGCCGTCTATCTGGTCGCTTATCAGCGACATAGCCTCTTTGTTTTCGCTTATATCAGCGTCCAGACCGGCTATCTGCTGCTGGCGCTTTTCATTCTCTTCCTTTATCTTCTGCGCTTTTGCTTCAAGGCTCGCGATGCTCGACTCGCCCGCAGCTCTCATCTGCCTGGTGCTGTCGCCCGCAACGCCCATTATCATTACCGCGCAAACGATACCCGCGCACATTTTTCCCCAAAACGGCACGCCACTCTTTTTTGATTTCACGATCCCCATAATTCGTTAAACCGCCTTTCCTGACACTGTTTTTTCTTTCTCGATAAACAATGACACCCCAATGCCATTTTCCGTCAGCACCACCGTCCCCACGGTAATGCTATTATAAGTCTTATTTAATTATAACTCATTCGACACGGCTTGTCAAGTATTTGACAGAATTTTTTGTTGAAAATTGTATGAAAATTTGTTATTTTATTACCGATTTTTGCTAAACACACTTCAATACCCTCAACCGACAGCTCTGCAAAAGTGACACAAAAAAAAATAAATATTTCATGTCCGAAAGTAAATTTCAGTGATTTTTAGCATATTTTCTTAAAATCATCACAAAAATTTATAAACATTTTACAAAATTTAATGCAAGGCTTGAAAAACAGATAAAAAAAACTTGCAAAAATCAAAGCGTTAGTGTATAATTTTAAATGTAGGTAAAATTTTGCTTATAATTTAAGTTTTTTGAGGAGGATTTTTAACAATGGCGTTAAAAAA
>JAFLUE010000278.1 GCA_022508945.1 Oscillospiraceae bacterium | reverse complement strand
ACCGCGCTGCCGTTGCTCTCGGGGTCGATCTTATTCACGCCGTAGTTTCCGATAAGCGGGAACGTCTGCGTGACTATCTGCCCGCAATAGCTCGGGTCGGTCAGCGTTTCCTGGTAGCCCGTCATAGCGGTCGTAAACACTATCTCTCCTATCGTATCTCCCTCCGCGCCGAAGCCGCGGCCCTCGAACACCGTTCCGTCCGCAAGCACCAGCGCCGCTTTTCTTTTGTTCTCGAAAATCATTTTATCCTCCCATAGAAGAATTTTTATCCCGCAAACTATCTATTTATCTCTGTAGTTCATAAAGTGATTCATCAGCGAAAACTCCGCGAAAATACGCGTCCATCGCTCCGTCAAGCCGCCCGATATAATCGGTGTAATTTTCGGGGAAATGTTTTTGCTCTGCCGCGTCGTTCGGGTCGAAATGCCAAATAATTTCTTTGAGAAACCATTGATACACAAACGTTATTTTCCCTGCAATTTCGAGAGATTTTTCGGCTTTTGCGAGAGTTATCACACAGTCGTAAAAATCCCAAAAGCCTGCCTCCGAAAAAACACACTCCTCATGCAGACTGTAAACAAAACTTCCCTCGATACCTTTGTGGTTTTTATCTAAAATTTCCCGCGCTTCATCGGTTGTCATACTCACTCCTGCTCGGCGCTTATCTTCCCGACAAAGCCCATTATCTCATTGCGCATACGTATAGCCTCGCGGCGCGCCGCCTGAGCATATTCGCGCTCGTCACACTTCTCCTTCTGATACGCGCACATAATACCGCGCGAGCTGTTTACAATGCCGCCGAGTCCGTTCTTGTCAAAAGCCGCGGCAATGTCCTTAGCGGTCGCGCCCTGCGCGCCGTAGCCGGGGATAAGGAAGAAGGTATGCGGGAGAATTTCGCGAAGGCGCTTTATCTGTTCGGGATATGTAGCCCCGACGACCGCTCCGACGCCGCTGTAGCCGTACGCTCCCGGAAGCTCCTCTCCCCACTTTTCGCACATCTTTCCCATATACTCGTATATCGGCATTCCGTCAACAAGCTTATCCTGAAGCTCTCCGCTCGACGGATTTGAGGTTTTTACCAAAACGAAGATCCCCTTGTCATTTTCAAGACAGGTCTTTATAAGCGGCTTTATACCGTCGCTTCCGAGATAGCCGTTTACCGTCAGCGCCTCGCCCAAAAACGGCTCGTATTCCTCGTTCCCTACCTTTACCTTGCCGAGGTGGGCCGCGGCATAAGCCTCCATTGTCGTGCCGATGTCGTTGCGCTTTCCGTCTGTGATAACGTACATCCCCTTCGAGCGCGCGTATTCCTGCGTTTTATACAGCGCCTTCATTCCGAACGCCCCGTACATCTCATAGTATGCCGCCTGGGGCTTTACCGCGGGAACGATATCACAAAGCGCGTCTATAAGCCCCTTGTTGAATTCAAGCAGCGCCTTTGCCGCGCCCTTGAGCGTCTCTCCGTATTTCTCAAAGCATCTTTCCCTGATAAACTCCGGGACATAATCAAGCTTCGGATCAAGCCCCGCGACCGTGGGGTTCTGGGTCTGCTCAATTTTTTCGATAAGTCTGTCAAGTGACATGGTTTTCGTCCTTTCTTAATTTAAATGGAAATTTAACACGTTGTTTCAGCCGGATTGATTTAAATAGAAATTTCAAAACCGCGCAAAGCTGCGCTTTGCGCTATC
>JAFLUE010000277.1 GCA_022508945.1 Oscillospiraceae bacterium | reverse complement strand
TCAAAAATCAAGCATTGTCTGAACACGCAGCGAAGCGAAGTGTGAAGCAATGCTTGGATAGCGCAAAGCGTAGCTTTGCGCGGTTTTGAAATTTCTTTTTAAATAAATCCGCCCGACACAACATATAATTAATACGCGCCTTGATATAACGTTGTTGTGGCGGATTGATTTAAATAGAATTTCAAAATTCTCTATTACGTTGTTTTTGAGGGTTTATATACAGTCAAACGCGCTCGGAGTGTTCCGAGCGCGTTATTTCTTTATAACTAATCTCTATTAAACTATCAGCTCATCAGCTTCTTTTCCATTTCAGCAGGGTTGTTTGAATACTCAAGAGCCGTCTGGAACGAGATCTTTCCCGCGGAATAAAGCTTTGCGAGAGCGTCGATAAGCGTCTGCATTCCCTGCGCCGAGCCGCCCTGCATCGTGGTTTCCATCTGAGCGATCTTATTTGAACGAATAAGGTTTTTGATAGCGTCCGTTCCGAGCATGATCTCGTCACACGCAACTCTGCCCTTACCGTTTGAGGTAGGGATAAGAAGCTGTGCAATTACACCCTGGATCATGTTTGCGACCTGGGTTCTTACCTGCTCCTTTGCGTCCGCGGGGCAGACGTCGATAATACGGTCGATGGTCTGCGCGGCAGACGAGGTATGGAGCGTTCCGAATACAAGGTGTCCCGTTTCCGCAGCGGTAAGAGCAAGCGAAATTGTTTCGTAGTCTCTCATCTCACCGATAAGTATAACGTCGGGGTCCTCACGAAGCGCGCTTCTCAAAGCGTCCGAGAAGCTCGGAACATCGCGTCCGACCTCGCGCTGGTGGACGGTGGCTCTGGCTTGTTTATAGCGGTACTCGATAGGATCTTCGATGGTAATTATGTGGCAGGCGCGGGTCGTGTTTATATGCTGGAGCATCGCGGCGAGGGTCGTTGATTTGCCGGCGCCCGTGGGTCCCGTTACAAGTATAAGACCTTTGCGCTTTTTTGCAAGCTCAAGCAAGACCGGCGGAAGTCCCAACTCATCGAGCGAAGGAATTTCTTCATTAAGCAAGCGTATCGAGCAGGCGAGCTTTCCGCTCTGGTGGAACACGTTTACACGCTGGCGAGCGCCGTTTTTAAGCTCAAAGCTGAAATCCACGTCCCTGCCTTTCGCGAGGATCTGCTCCTGCTCAGGGGTAATAATTGACATGATAGTGCGGTGTACGACCTGATCTGAAAGATCCTGATATTTCACAAGCTCTCCGTGAACTCTTATTACCGTAGGCAACCCGACCGTAAGATGAATATCCGAAGCCTTCATTTCACGCGCCTGCATAATAAAATCTTCAAACGTCATAACAAAATCTCCTTCGACTGCTTTTTTTGACCCCCGAAAAACTCCGAAACGCTGCCCTCAAAGCAAAAAGCCTTAATTTCGTTTAATTTCGGTTTGACACATTTTTATTATAACACATTATTGCTAAATTGTAAAGAGTTTTCTAAAAATTTTTGTATACTTTTTTGCAAACGCACAGTGTAAAGCGTATAACAGAAAAAACGAAAACGTTGTTTTGACGGATTTATTTAAAAAGAATTTTGAAATTCGCGAATCTCTGTTATGTTGTTTTTGACGGTATATACAGTCGGAGCGCTCAGGCTGTATATAAAGTTGTCTATTCCGAATTTATTTAAATTTGAAATTTCAAAACCGC
>JAFLUE010000276.1 GCA_022508945.1 Oscillospiraceae bacterium | reverse complement strand
GAAAGGACTGATATTATGGCAATTAAAATCGCACTTGCGGGAAACCCCAACACGGGCAAAACTACGCTGTTCAACGCGCTTACAGGCTCTAATCAGTTTGTAGGAAACTGGCCGGGAGTTACCGTTGAAAAAAAGGAGGGCAGGCTGAAAAACAGCAAGGGCGTTACAGTAACCGACCTTCCCGGGATCTATTCGCTTTCGCCGTATACTCCCGAAGAGATCATCGCGAGAAATTATCTTATTGAGGAAAGCCCCGACGCGATACTCAACATCATTGACGGAACGAATCTTGAGCGAAATCTCTATCTCACAACTCAGCTTCTGGAGCTTGGGATCCCCGTGGTATGCGCGGTCAATATGATCGATATTATAAAAAAGAACGGCGACAAATTGGATATAAAAAAGCTGTCAGAAACCCTCGGCTGTAAGGTCGTTGAGATATCCGCGTTAAAGGGCGAGGGCATTGACGAAGCCGCAAAAGCGGCAATTGAAGCGGCAAAATCGGGAAAAACACCCGAAGTGAAACACGCTTTTTCAGGAAGCGTTGAAAGTGCACTCGAAGAGCTTTCAATACTTATAAAAGGTGTTGTTCCCGAAAAAAGCAGAAGATGGTATGCAGTAAAGCTGTTTGAGCGGGATGAAATAGTGGCGCAGACGGTTAAAATCAGCTCCGATAAAGCCGAGAGTATTATCTCCGCGGTTGAAACGGAGCTTGATGACGACGCGCAGAGCATCATCACAAATGAACGATATACATACATCGGCGGCGTTATCAAAAGCTGTTTTAAAAAGAAAAACGCGGGTGCGCTTACTGCTTCGGATAAAATTGACAGGATAGTTACAAACCGTTTTCTGGGACTTCCGATTTTCGCGGCGGTTATGTTTGTTGTTTATTTTGTTTCGATGGTAACTGTCGGAGCTTTTGCTACAGATTGGGCAAATGACGGGCTGTTCGGTGACGGCTGGCACTTGTTCTCCATCGGCAGCGGCGAGTATGAGCAAGCGGCAGAGGAGTACGGCGATACTGACGCGATAATCGAAGGATTTATTGAATATGCCAACGAAAGCGGGATCGATACCGCAGCTCTTGAAGAAGCTCTCGGCAGCGAAGCGGACGGATATTCTCACGAAATGGCCGTAAGTGAGCTAAACGCGTTCGCGCAGAATTTCACCGAGCGTGATGTCATAACAATAACACTTCAGGACGAGGAAACTCTTGAAACGGAAGATGTAGAAATAACGGGAACAGACCTCGTGTCAGCTGTTGGTCTGTACGAAAAATACGGCGGAGAACCCGACCCCGCGGAATACGGCGTGTGGATACCGGGTATACCCGTTCTTATCGAAGGCGGACTTGACGCGATAGGGTGTGCGGATTGGTTAAAAGGGCTTATTCTTGACGGAATTGTAGCGGGAGTAGGCGCGGTATTGGGCTTTGTTCCGCAGATGTTGGTGCTGTTCATTTTCCTCGCGTTTCTTGAGGCTTGCGGATATATGGCACGCATCGCGTTTGTCATGGACAGGATCTTCAGAAAGTTCGGACTTTCGGGAAAGAGCTTTATACCTATGCTTATCGGAACAGGTTGCGGAGTTCCGGGAATAATGGCGAGCCGTACTATTGAAAACGAGCGCGACAGGCGCATGACCGTAATGACAACGACATTTATCCCCTGCGGCGCGAAAATGCCGTTTATCGC
>JAFLUE010000275.1 GCA_022508945.1 Oscillospiraceae bacterium | reverse complement strand
GGCCTCATTGGCGACTGTTCTGCGCTTTATCAGCCGCGAGACCTTCAGATATTTATCAAGTCTCATATTACCTCCGAAAAATTAGACAGTAGGAAAAACCTTTGTTAATATTTTCAACCGCCTACGGCGGGTGAAGATATGTGAAAAATCATTATGATGATTTCCATTTTTACAGCGCAAACAAATAGCGGCGGGGGAGAACCCCTGCCGCCGTTTGTTGTCCGGACTAAGTTAATACAAAAGCAATTACTTCTTGCTTACAGCGTCCTTAAGAGCTCTGCCTGCTTTGAAAGCGGGAACCTTGGTAGCTGCGATCTTGATGGGCTTCTTGGTGCGAGGATTGATACCCTTTCTTGCAGCACGCTCACGAACTTCAAAAGTACCGAAGCCTACCAACTGAATAGACTCACCCTTTGCAAGTGTCTCGGTAATTGTCTCGATAACTGCCTTAACAGCTGCTTCGGTCTGCTTCTTGTTCAGGTTGCTGGCTTCTGTTTTCTTTGCTACCGCATCTACTAATTCTGCCTTTGTCATGTTGTAAACCTCCAAAAAATTCTATATATAACGGAGCAGCCTTACGACTGCATACCGCTAATGACTTTATAAGCCAATCGGTCCAATTCATCATTTGAGAGCTTGTCCAAAGAACCACCCTGTGTGATGATATCATTTTCGACAGCCCTAAATGCCATTATAAACCGATTTATTGAATATGTCAAGGCTTTTTCGCCGTCATTTTTTAAAATTCTGTTTAAATTACAAAAACCAAACAATATTTCCCCCAATATCTGTTGATTTTGTGCAAAATCCTCGGACACTTCCCCCTTGTCCTCGGTGTTGTTGTGCAGTGATATACGGCGACCTAGTTCACCGAGCTGTTCTTGTATCTTTTTTATACAGTCTTCGGCGTTATTTATCGGAAGTCCCGCACGAGCCGCGCGCTTGCAAACCTTTTCGCCCCTAAGCAGGGCGGGGAGGGTCTTGGGCACGCTTTCCAGCGTTTCCGTATATGTATTCTGTTTTTTGGACTCTTTTTTCAAAGCGTCCCAGTTTTTCAAAACCTCGTCCTCGGTGTCGGCCTTTATTTTTTTCTCGCCTTCGCCGAAAACGTGCGGATGTCTGTATATCAGCTTCTGGCAGATATCGTTGCAGACATCGTCAAAGTCAAAGTTTTTTTGTTCGGCTTCAATTTCCGTATGGAACACGATCTGCAAAAGCATATCCCCGAGTTCCTCTTTCAATATCTCGGGATCGTTTTTGTCTATTCCTTCACAGACCTCGTAACATTCCTCGATAAGATCGGTGCGTATGCTTTCATGCGTTTGAACCTTATCCCAGGGACATCCGTTTTCCGAACGCAGAATTTTCATTATTTTCAAGAGATCGTTTATGCCGTATCGGTTTTTGAACTCAAAATCCAACACTGTCCAACCTCCCTAAAATATGTATCTGCAATTATTATTTTAAACCATTTTTCATCATTTTGCAAGGGGTTTTTGAAGATTTTTTACATTTTTTCGCTTTATTATGCGGTTTGTACGAAAAACGCCTGTAAAAATTAGTAAAATTACATAAGAAATTGCGCCGATCATTATTGAAAATAACACATTCAGGGTCGAATTTAACTTGCTTTCAAGGAGTTTATTTGCCAGAAACGCCGATAGACCGCAGCCGATACCGCAGATCAAAGTAGGAAAAACAGCTCCGAAAAGACTTATCTTTCTCGGGAGATACTTGCGCA
>JAFLUE010000274.1 GCA_022508945.1 Oscillospiraceae bacterium | reverse complement strand
AATAAAATTGCCGTTCGGCGTAAGCCGACAGCGCCGAATGGCGCTGCAAAACCGCATTAGCGGTTTTCGGTAATTTTATTATATCACATTTAAAATGTTTTGTCAATAAAAATTACAGTTAAACATCAGTATGTGGCTTTTAGTATGTAAGCAAATTTTATTGACAAAAAACGATTTTTATGATAAAATAAAAAAGGTGAGTTATATAATACAGCTTAGGAGAATGGGTATGAATAATAAAAACAAAATGGAGAAGTTCCTTACCGAAAAAATCGTTTTATTGCACACGGTCTTTATACTCGTATCGTGTGTGGTATTCGGTGCGCTTAATATTTTTACGTCATCGCTTATCATGGGGATCATAATTATTTCCGCGGGCATTATCATCGGGGGAATTGTTTTCGGGCTGAAAAAGACGGCTTCTGTTGCGGCGCGCGGCGCGATACTGTCGTTGGCACAGCTTGGTATAATATTATCCATGTCGATACCTCAGCATGAGGTCCACGGAATGTTTCCGCTTATGCTTGCGTCAATGGTCATTTCTTCTATATATTACAATAAAAAAGTTCTTATAGTTCACTGGATCATTATGGATGTGGCGAGCGTAATAGGGTTGTTTTTCGGCGATTTCTTTTACAGTGGAGCGTCGATCCCGCTGGCGATAAAGGGAATTGTGGGAATGAATGTCGGAGCGTTTTTGCTGATCTATCTTGTTAAGGTCAGCATGAAGATCGTTGATGATGTACAGGCGGCACAGGAAGAAACGACCCAGTTGCTTGACAAAGTACAGCAGCAGATGGAAGAAACAAAATCCATTACCGAATCCAGACAGCATATGGTCGATAAGATCGCCGATATTTCGGCTACGCTCAACAATTCCGCGGAAAAGATGCGCGATGTTGCGTCGAATATGAGCGCTTCGTCCGAGGAACAGCAGGCGGCTATTGACGAGATAACAAATGAGATCGCGAATATCACAGCCCAGACCGAGGAAAGCCTGAAGAAATCCCAGGAGACGGCGGATTCTGTTTTGAAGAGCGCCGAAATGCTTCGTAAAAATAACGAAACCATGCAGGGCATGGCGGAGGCAATGGACGAGATAAGGAACTCCTCCGAGCAGATAAGAAGCGTAGTAGAGGCTATCGAGGAGATAGCGTTCCAGACAAATATCCTTGCGCTTAACGCGTCTATTGAGGCGGCGCGCGCGGGTAACGCGGGAAAGGGCTTCGCGGTCGTTGCGGACGAAGTACGAAACCTTGCTTCAAAGAGCAGCCAGGCTGTTGAAAGTACGAGAGAGCTTATTGAAAGGTCGATAAACGCTGTGGAGCGCGGCGGAAACATTGCGGATGAGGTGCTTGAATCAATGAACGCGGTTATTTCCGCTTCCGAGGACAGCGCGGTCCATGTGGAGATCATCACGGGACTCTCAAAACAGCAGACGGAATCCACTGCCTCTGTCGAACACAGAATGCAGCAGATAACTCAGGTCGTAGCCCAGAACTCCCAAACCTCTGTTGAGAGCGCGCACATCGCCGAAATGGTTGCGGAGGACGCAAAGCGCATGGACGAGATAGTTCGCAGCCTGCAATAAAGATCTTACAGTACATAATTAATAAACCTTTAATACTTAAAATACCCTTTGAAAGCTCAAAGAGTCAGCTTGTAGAAAAACCCAAAAGCGTTGTTTTGACGGATTTATTTAAAAAGAATTTCAAAATTCATCACTTTGCGGCAGCGGAGCTGCCGCAAAGT
>JAFLUE010000273.1 GCA_022508945.1 Oscillospiraceae bacterium | reverse complement strand
TACCGCCCTGACCGCGTATTTTCATGGTTTTCAGATAAGCGTCGAATTCTTCCTGGGTTGTTATCTTTTCGTCCTCCTGTATAGCCGCGTCGCATTGTATTATGTGGAGGTTTATTTTAGTGAAAAAGCTCTCCGAGCTTTTGAGGATATTAAAGGTTTTCTGCACAAATTTTTGTACCAACTCTCCGGAGGTTGAGCCCGAAGTGTCAATCGCGATAGCGAACTCGCGTATGGCCTTGACGTCCTTGTATTCCAGCGGCTCGATAAGCGGCATATCCTCGTACAGATTAAGCCCGTAGGTGTAGTAGTTATAGTCGAACTCGTCGGGGTTTACTTTCATTACCTCGCCCCGCACCGCAAACTTTTTAAGGAACTCGGTGTAGTCGTACCGCTCGCGGTTTACCTCGCGGAGATTTTGCGTAAGCAGTCCCGCCTCCGTGCCGCGCTGTTTGGCGAACGTTTCAAGGTCCACCTGCATTGTTTCGCCTATGCCTGTCCAGTCGTTTATAATGTCGGAAAGGCTTGTTGAAGACCCGTCTCCCGAGTTCTGACTGTCGGAATATCCCGGGATACCCATTCCGCCTTTCTGCTCGTCGGTGAGATACCACAAAAAGTGGTCGTCCGCCGTGAACAGCATTTTCAGAGTGTCTATGGATTTTTGCGGGAGCTTTTTGTCCATCAAAAACCGATATATCCTTTCCGCCGACAGCATTTTTATCTCCCCCTTATAGCCCTCAATAAGCTGCCATTGCTGCCCCGAGCGGAGAGTTTGGAGAAAATCCACATTCAGGTCGTTTATCGCGCTTTCAACGGCGATATCGCAGGCTATATTCCACAGCTCCTGATTTACCAGCGTGTTTACGAACATATGCTTGAACACACAGTGAAAAACTACGTGCAGAAACGTGCGCGTAACCATTTTTTCCTCAACCTGAAAAGTCGTAACGATATGCTGTGGGTCGAACAAAAACACCTTTCCGTCCGTGGCGCAGGAGGACGTATGCTCCGCGTCGGGCGTCGGCGTAAGGCGGCTCAGCGCGGCGTCGAGAAACCGCAGATTGAAAAGCAGTTTGTCCTTTGAGAAGCCTAGAATCTCCCGCGATAATTTTTTGATTTTTTCCTGTTTTTCTTCCGCTTTCATATTGCTTCCTCCGTTCTAAATAACTACTTTATATTATATCTCAAATCCGCCGTTTTGTCAATTCAAAACTGTCCGTTTTTTGGAAAATACCCTTGACATTATCAAGTAAATGCTATATAATAATTAGGGTAAGTGCATAATCACGAAAAAAGCGAGATGTAAAGACGAAGCGCAGCGGAGTCTTTACATCTCGGCTAGTGAGCGCAGGGTTGAACTTGTTCAACCCAAGCGAACGGTTTTTCGTGATTTTTAAAATAAGGTGAATATGATGCAAAAGATATTAGGATATATCCGCCGCGCGTGCCAGGAGTTCGACCTTATCGAGGACGGCGACAGGATAGCGGTCGGGGTGTCGGGCGGCAAGGACAGCCTTGTATTGCTGAACGGGCTTGCGAGAATGCGCCGCTTTTACGAAAAGAAATACGGGCTTGTGTGCGTAACGCTAGACCCGCGTTTTGGCGGCGTTGAAACAGACTACTCGCCCGTCGCGCGAATGTGCGAGGAGCTGGGTGTGGAGTTCAAGCTCATAAAGACCGATATCGGCGAGATAGTTTTTGATATCCGAAAAGAGCCAAACCCCTGCTCGCTGTGCGCGAAGATGCGGCGCGGCGCGCTCCACGACGCGGCAAAGGAAGCGGGCTGCAACAAGATAG
>JAFLUE010000272.1 GCA_022508945.1 Oscillospiraceae bacterium | reverse complement strand
GTCACAAGCACGCTGATAAGCATTGCCGAGGGATACACCGTAAATGTTATCACCAGCGCCGCGACCTTTATTCCGATGTCAAGATACAGACGCTTTCTGCTGTTGGCAATGTCCGCTTTTACTTCTTTTTCATGGTGATTTGCTTTTTCTAGCGCGCGGCTCAGACCCACGTTCGAGAAAGTGACCAGCAGCACCATTATCCCGTAAAAGCCCTGTGTAACGCCGCTGTTGTAATCTACGTTGACAAAACGTATAGCATACGGTATCAGCGAAGAAAAGAACAGCAGCACTACGCTCCACCACACGACAGACTTTGATATACAGGTTACATCGTGCCACTCGTTATGAAGATTTACCCACATCGTTCCCAGCCAAAAGAACGAAAGCGCGTATGCGAAAAAGTTTTCTTTCAACGCCCACAGCGCCTCAAGGGTCGCTGCCTCGGGCTTTTCAAGCTCCAGCACCAGGATTGTCATTATGATCGCAAGCACCGCGTCGGTGAATGCCATCAGGCGTTCTTTACCCACAACTATTCCTCCGTAAACATATTTCTCTTGACAATTTTATTATAACATGCTATAATTGAATTGTCAAATTGAAAATATAGATTTTCAATTAAAAATCTTGATTATGGAGGATCTATGACATTAAGGGACATTGACTATATTTTAGAGGTCGCGCAGACGCAGAATTTCAACCGTGCCGCCGAAAACCTATATACTGCACAGCCGACTTTGAGCTACCATATCAAAACCGTAGAGGACGAGTTGGGATTTCTGATCTTTTCGCGGTCAAGCAAAGGAGCAGCGCTGACCCCCGCGGGAGAACAGTTTTGTATAACGCTCCGCAACGTTCGCGCAGAATTGAAAAAAGCAATTGAACAGGCGCAGAATTTCAGCGCGAGATATTCCGAAAACATCACGGTAGGCATGAGCTGGCGTTCCGCGATATATTATCTGCCGCAGATCATCCGGGAGTTTTCACAGCGCCACCCGTCTGTATCGGTAACGCCCATGTTTTCCGTCGATCATTCAATAGAAAACTTTCTGAAAGGCGAAACCGACATCGTTTTTGCATTGGAGGAAGAAATACGGAAAGTTCCCGATGTGCATGTTCACAAGTTCTATGAAAGTCCTATCTATCTTATCTCACAGCCCGACGATCCCCTTGCAAAGAAAAAGCGCGTCACCACCAAAGACTTGGCGGGACGCACTTTAATGGTCGGCGGAGGTTCTCCGGCTGCACTGCGAAAGGTACAGCAGCGAGTTATCAGCACGGTGGATATCAACTATTTCAACAGCGCCGACCACGATACTACACTTACTAATGTTGCCGCGGATCGTGGTATCTGTCTTGCGCCGGGATTTCTGAACGATCACAATCCCGATTACGCCTGGACGCCGTTTGACTGCAAGGAAACGATCTCCTGCGTTCTATGCACTCATAAGGATGACAACCGACATATCGTTATGGAACTGGTCGGGTTAATGCAAAATAAATATAAGCAAATATAAATTATGTAGCCTTCACATTTTGTATTCTTACAAAAAACATACTTTCACCTATTGACTATCATCGTCGGCGTCACCTTTAATAAAAATATTCTCACCAGCCATGATCGCCTCCGCCATATCTGTATTTGACACCCCCATCTGCTCCATCATAACTGCCATCGCGTCCTCAATGCTATCCACCTTGACCTCCCCGGATTTGATCTTATCCAACACCGTGAGAATATCTCCAGTCATTTCATTTATAGAATTTTTCTTTTGAGGGACTTTTTCACCAATGCTCGACT
>JAFLUE010000271.1 GCA_022508945.1 Oscillospiraceae bacterium | reverse complement strand
GGCAGCTCTGCTGCCGTCAAGTCGTGAATTTTGAAATTCTATTTAAATCAATCCCCTCGCAACAACATTATTTAAACAATCCACCAAAACAACATTATTTAATCAATCCGTCAAAACAACGTTATTAAAACAATCCGCCAACAACCGTGTCATCCGTCCAATGAATTGTCGTCATCATCGTAAACTTCGTGTTTTGTATAGATTCTGTCACGTTCATCGGGCTTTATCTGGTGAGTCAGGTCATAAAGGTCGAGCAGCTTCCGCACAATAGGCTTCAGCAAAAACATGAAAATAAGTACCGCAAACGAAAGAACGATATCCATAGGCTTCCAGGAATTGTTGAAAGCACTGAAAGCAATTGTCAGGATGGTTGTTATCAGTCCGACGATATAGGTGGCGTTTGTAAAGACCGGATTTTCAACACCCATAATTCCCGCCCTGTAAAACAGTATGACCAGCATAACTATAAATATGATCCCAATCACGAAATCATCCCCCTTACGATAAGCGAAATGTTTAAGATTCAAAAGAAATAGTCCGGATTTTTTGGAGGGACAGCAAGCTGCTGACCGTCGGCAATGACGCCAAGCTCCGTTACCGAGCGGTATTTCTTTCGCGACGTGCGCTTTGCGTTTTCCTGCTCAATAAGCTTTCGCTTTATGCAGACCTTTTCGAGCCGCTGAAAATACATGGCAAGACGCGCCTGTCTGCGCGCACGGGCTTTTGCGACCTCTTTAAGCTCTTCGGCGGTGGGGTGTTCGTTTTCCTTCTTCTTGGTGGAGTAATTGGTAACATCGCCGTTTCGGTCAACTATTATGATGTTGTCGCGGCTTTGGCTGAGCTGGGCAATTTTCTGCCGTATCTCCTCATACAAATCGGGGTTTTCGTTCGCGGCTTCCTCAAATTTCGGCGAAACAATAACAAGGCTCTCGGAGCATTTCCGCGCAATGTCGGACCTCAGAAGCTCCGAGAATTCACCGTTATCGGATACGCGCGGGCAATCGGGCGATTTGCCGGTTTTCAGTGAGCTTATAATATCAAGATTCATAAAGATCCCCCCATCATTACAATAAGTATAACACACTGTTGAAAATATTTCAATAATTTCCGTAAAAATTTCAATAAAATTATTGAAAAATACAAAATGTTGTGTTATAATATATTTATCTAACTAATTTTAAGGAGAATACTGTTATGAAATGTCCCGAATGCGGATTTGAAGAGAGTAAGGTCATCGACTCGCGCCCCACGGAGAATAAGGTTCGCCGCCGCCGCGAGTGTATCCAGTGCGGTTCAAGATTTACGACCTATGAGATCATTGAGGAAATTCCGCTTATGGTCATCAAAAAAGATCATACTATCGAGCCGTTTGACCGTGAAAAGCTTGTCGAAAGACTGCGCCGCGCGACAATCAAACGCCCTGTGTCGCTTGATACCATTGAAAACATGGTGGAGGAGATCGCGGGAGAGCTTAAAAATTCGCTTCAGCGCGAGGTAACGTCCGATAAAATCGGTGAGCTGGTTTTGCATAAGCTCAAGGAAATAGACGATGTGGCATATGTCCGTTTCGCAAGCGTTTACCGCGAGTTTAACGACATTGACAGCTTTATGAAAATCATCTCCGAGATGAAAGATACAAAAAAGCTGTAATTTTTAAAATTTTTTCAAAAAACTACTTGACAACACCCGAACTATGTGGTAAACTAATTAAGTTCGCTGAAAAACTTCGGAGAAATAAGTCGAAGGAAAGAAAAAAATGAAAATTTTTTTGAAAAAGTTTGAAAAAAGGACTTGACAAAAG
>JAFLUE010000270.1 GCA_022508945.1 Oscillospiraceae bacterium | reverse complement strand
GCGATGACCTGATTCGTCTGCCCGATATTTTCCTCAAGAGGAAGGTGGCTTCCGTCAAACATAACCGACGTGAAGCCCAGCTCCAGCGCCTGAGAGATCTTTTCAATCGTTTTTCCGTGGTCGAAATGAACGGCAACGGGAGTGTCCGCCGCCTTCGCCGCGGCAACCATAAGCGGACCGATAAGCTCCAGCGGAGACTGCTTGAGCCTTACCTCAGCTATCTGAAGAATTACGGGCGCCTTCAGCTCCTTTGCCGCCTTCAGCACACCCAGCACCATTTCCATATTGGCAACGGAAAATGAGCCTACGGCGTAGTTGCCCTTTTGCGCGTCCGCCAACAAATCACGCATATTAACCAGCATATCAATGCCTCCGATATTTTCAAAATACAGCGAGTTGATCTGTAAGCCGAGTTCTGTCGCGGGCAATTATCTATCTTGATACGCCATTGCTGACGTATTCCAGCCACATTTCGGGATTATGTGCCGAGCAAGCAACCTCCCATTCTGTGTTGCAGCGGATAGGGTTTACATGGCAGCGGGCGTCTCCGTCCGCTCGGTGAGCTCTTACCTCGCCTTTCCATCCTTACCGCATAAGCGGCGGTTTATTTCTGTTGCACTTTCCCTAAGGTCACCCTCGGCGGCCGTTAGCCGTTATCCTGCTCTGCGCTGCTCGGACTTTCCTCACATTCATAATGAATGCGCAACTGCCCGATCAACTCGCTTAATCTATTCTAAATTATAAAATTATGAGTGTCAACAACTTTATTGCCTTAAAATGAACATTTTATCGGTGATGCGGCGGGAGCAAGCCCCCGCCCTACTGTTGCGGAGTTTATTGTAGGGAAGAGGTTTACTCCGTCCGCCCTGTTCGATTTAAATGAATGAACAGAAAATGAAATTTTCATTTTAAAGTTGAAAATAGCAAGAATATATAGTATATTTAATTCGCGGCGAATGCCGAAATAATGCGCACTCGAGGTGCCTGTATGGATTCTAATGATAAAAGATTTGGCGGTAATTCCCGAAGCCGTGACGATAGGGACAGGACTGTTCCCCCCGAAGAAAACTATTACGGCAGAGGCGGATACGATTTTGATTTCAATAGCCGCGCAAGCTATAACGATCCTGAAAGAAGCGGCAGAAATTATAACGCCCGCACGGAATATAAGCGTTCAGGCTATGATGACGGTAACCGAGATAATTACGGCAGCAGTCGAAGAGCCGATAACGATTACAGCTTCAGCGATATTTTCAGCAACAGCGGCAGTGATCCCGATTATGAATACGAGCCTGAACGGGCGCGGCAACCGCGCCACGAGCGGAGCCATCCGAAAAATCAAAAGAGAAAGAAAAATAAGCTTTCTCCGGTCATTACGGTGCTTGCCGGTTTATTGGCACTGATCATTCTGTTTTCCGTTTTGGGCTTTTCAATTTTGGGAAAGATCGGCTACGATGAAAAAATTGCCAACCCTTACGCAAGCTCAGGCGAGCTGCTCTCATCATCTAAGGTCAAGAATATCCTGCTCATCGGTGTTGACGCAAGATCGGGAGAAAGTGGTGAGACAAGCCGTTCTGATACTATGCTGCTCATTTCGGTGGATTCGGAAAATCACTGCATTAAGCTGACGTCGTTTTTAAGAGATAGCTGGGTATACATCCCCTGCATAGACAGAAGCGCGAAGCTGAACGCCTCCTGCAAATTCGGCGGCTACAGCGGAGTTGTGGACACCATTGAATACAATTACGGAATAGATATTGACGGCTACGTTGTTACCGACTTTGAGCTTTTCACCGTTATGGTGGACA
>JAFLUE010000027.1 GCA_022508945.1 Oscillospiraceae bacterium | reverse complement strand
GAGAACCGCGTAAAATTTTTCGCAGAAAAATTTTACGCTTTTTGAAATTCGTTCGTTGATATAACGTTGCTCAGGCGGCTTTATGTCAGAAATCAAAATCAAAGCCGGAAAGCTCCGCGATCTGCTCCTGTGAGGCAGTGTCGAGCTGAGCGTTTACGATCTCACTTACCTCCGCTCCGTTTAAGCCCCATATCTCGCCGAGATTTTCCGCTATGCTGTCCTTTTCGCCCGACGAGAAATCCGCGAACGCGCGGCGCAGAAACACCAGAGCGCGCTTGAATTCCTCGTCGTCAAGCGAAGCCAGATATTCGTCCAGGCTTTCCCACAGCGACAGCCGCGCGATAAGCCCATAGCGGTTTTTGAGCGTAAGACCCTCGAACCAACCCGCTCCGAGATCGGCGGGAACACCCTTTGAGAGCCTTCTCGAGACCTCGGTTTTAAGCTCGTCGTTGGTCATTTGACCGCGTTCGAGAAGTATTGCCGCCGCAAGTCCCGAAAGACGGGTATTGAGGTCGTCGCGCGAAGACACTTCCTTTAACGCGCTTATCCACTTTTCGGTATCGAGAAATCCCTGAGCAAGCTCTACGGAGTTCAGCATATTTATTGCTTCGGCTATTGCCTTCGAGGCATCGTCGTTGCATACGCATGAGCCGCTCATAATAAGGCAGGCGCGGTAATAAAGCTGTTTTAAAATAGGCTCTACAGCCGAACAGTCGGCGCGGCGGATATCGCCGTAGCTCATTACGTTTGAAAGCCGAAACGCGGTTTTCGCAAGCTCCTCAAATGATACGGCGTCAACCGCAGCCGCCTGTAAGGCGCTTACGGCATATCCCGCCGCCGCAGGCATCCCACAGCAGAACGCGTCCTCTATTGCTCCCGCTATAACTGACATCTCGCCTGCCTGTTCAACTGTTTCCTTAAGCTGAAACGAAGCCGCAAGTTCGACGGTATCGCCCTTTAACGCGGATTCAACAAGCACTATCTCCGACTCGGGCGTCCAGCATATCACCCACGCTTCCGACCATGTAGCGTTGTCCTGCGACGACGGAGCCCACCTCGCAAAGTCAAGTCCCAGCACACGAAGCTTATGCAGAAAGAACGAACGGTTCAAATCGAGAAACGCCGATTTTTCCGAGCCTGCGCGGATATTCTCGCGTAAATCGAGCTTCAGATCCTGTGCGGTGACTGTGCGGTATTTTTCGAGCTTTAAGTCTTTAAGAAGGCGGTAGAAGTCGTCCTGAATGCTTGTTCGGGACACTCCCTCGGGAAGCTCGCCGATCTTCGTTCCTATCTCCGCGTCCGCCGCGGCAATGCTTATCGAAGCAAAGCTGCCTTCTCCTATGCAGGTTTCCGCCGAATCGCGGAGGTCGCGAAGAGCGGGGATCTTTCCGCCGCGCATTTTCGCAAGCGATCCCGCAAGCCTCAGCCCCTCAATCACCTGTGCTGAAGAGGCGGCGTTTCCGCTTTCGCGCGTCTTTGCGGCGATTTTTGAGAGATAGGCGTTTGCCGCGTACATACGGTCGCCGCGGCATAAGCCCTCCCAGATAAGCTCGTAATAGGCGGGGGCTTTGTTTCCCGCGCCATAGCCCGAGCGCGTTGAAAGTCTGTAATAGGAATACGGCATAAGCGTATGCAGCGAAGGCAGTGACATAAGCTCCGAAAGCTCTTCCGAAGTATCCCATGAGCCTAAGCCCTCAACATGATACGCGCCTGTTACAACGACAATTTTTTCGGGCGATATACCGCCGTTTACCGCATTTCGGATAACGCTTCGCATATACATCTCGCGCAAAGCCGTTTCCTCCGCGTCATAGCCCGTTTTCTCGGACAGCTCTCGGATATTCGCGCCAAAGAGGTTCGCTCCCTCATGATAGGCTTCCGCGTTTTCACACTGCTCTAAGGTGCGCTCCCAGAAGGTTTCGTGTGAGCCGTCGCCGCTTTTTTCCGAAAGCATTTCATATACATCGGGCTTATGCTCGGTTATCTCGTCTTGTTCGTCGGCGTTATCGTCAATATCGTCATTTTCCGCGTCTTCGGAAATTTGCTCCGCTTCGCGTATTCTCTTGTCCGAGAGCGCGAGGAATGTTCCCGATGGCAAGTCCATAAAGCGAAATTCAACATTGTTTTCGTTGCACCACATGATCGCCTGATATTCGGGAGAATACTCCGCGAACGGATATAGGATAGTCCTTACGGGGACATTTTGTGTATACGCAAGTATGGCAAACGGCGGCTTTGTTTCCTTTCTCACTATGTCGTCCGCCGTATCCTCAAAATCGCTCGGAGCTTCGATCATTACAAGCTCGGGACGCGTTTCGTTTAAGTATTCACGCAGATAAAACGCGCCCGACGGCGAAAGGTGGCGTATACCGAAAAAGTTTACGCCGCTCATTCGTTCAGCTCCCGACACGCCTTGTAAAGCCCGCTCCAAGACGAGCCGCGCTTTTTCATGATGTTCTCGAGATATTCCTTCCATGCGACGGAATCCTTGTCGTCATCCTTAACGACCGCGCCCTGAAGCCCCGCGGCGATATCCTCGTC
This sequence comes from Oscillospiraceae bacterium, assembly GCA_022508945.1. Taxonomy (GTDB): domain Bacteria; phylum Bacillota; class Clostridia; order Oscillospirales; family Ruminococcaceae; genus CAG-115. The sequence continues at coordinate 17,112 of JAFLUE010000027.1, read as the reverse complement.
GGATATCTCGCCGTTTCCGAAGCTTCCCGCGAGAGCCATGCTGTTGCAAAGAAGGGAAATTGCTTCCGCAGTAGACAAAACGCCCGCAGGAGCTTTCACTTTTTGCTTTTTGTCGAGCGTTTCTCCGTTTCTAAGCTCGCGGAAGATAGTGCAAATCTTCTCAATAACCGCGTCCTTCGGCAGCGCCGCGTTCAGGTCGAGGCTTCCCGAAAGCTGTTCAACGCGTGTTCTGACGATGTTCATTTCTTCCTCGAGCGTTTCGGGAGCGGGAAGAACGACAATGTTGAAGCGTCTTTTAAGCGCCGCTGACATATCGTTTACGCCCTTGTCGCGGGTGTTGGCGGTGGCGATAACGGAAAAGCCTTTCTTTGCGGGAATCTCGAGCGACAGTTCCGGTACGGAAATACGCTTTTCGGAAAGCAGCGAGATAAGCGTGTCCTGGACCTCCGACGCGCAGCGCGAAATTTCCTCAACGCGCGCTATCGCACCCTCCTCCATTGCCGTGAATACGGGGCTTTTGAGCATGGCTTCCTGTGAAGGTCCGTTCGCTATAAGCATAGCGTAGTTCCATGAATAGCGTATCTGCTCCTCGGTCGTACCCGCGGTGCCTTGGATAACTCGTGAAGAGTTGCCGTTTATTGCCGCCGTGAGATGCTCGGAGAGCCAGCTCTTTGCCGTACCCGGTTCTCCGATTAGCAGCAGCGCCCTGTCGGTAACAAGCGTCGCGATCGCAATTTCGACTAATCTCTCATGACCTATGTACTTTGGTGTGATAACGGTCTTACCGACCTTGCCGCCGCAGATGTATGTCTTAACCGACCTCGGCGACATCTTCCAGCCTTCGGGGATAGGGTCTTTTTCGGCTTTTATAAGCGCGTTCAGTTCTTCTTCAAACAGCTTTTCAGCCGGTAATCTCAAAATTTCCTGTTCCATTGTAAAAGTATATCTCCTTATTTAAATTTGAATTTCAAAATCTTGACTTTGATTGCTCACTACGCTTCGCTTCGGTCGACACTTTTTGAAATTCACCGGTCTATCGTGGGTTGTTTATAGTCAAGGCTTCAGTTCGGTTTCAACCCAGAGTGAGAATGCGTCGATCTCACATTTTCCTTTCAGCTTTCCGTTTCGGGAAAGCTCAATGATCTCCCGCGCCTCTGCGAGCTTGTATTCATAGTCTCCGGGAAGCATCTGGAAAAGACTCCGCATATTGTACTGCGAAAAGGTCGCGTTCTGGTTGAAATAAGAGTGGGCAAGCCCTTTTACATTTTTGACACCCGTTTTACGGATAAGATTAAGCAAATAAATTTGGTTGCATTTTAAAAACTCGTCAACGTAGTACTGACCTATCTTGTCGCAGAACTCGCGGTCGTTCGGGTCGAGCCAGTTCGCAAGCGCAGTGTTGTAATATTCGTTGGGGTGCTTTATTATAATTTCCGCAAGCTGTTTCATCGGCTGCAATACCGGCACGGTGATATACCGCCACATCTCCGCCATATCGTCCCAATGCTGCGTGCTGAGAACATAACCGCCGTTTTCAAATGCGATCATTCTCAAAACACGCACAAGATCGCTTTTATTTACGGCTTTCGGGTCTGTCAGAGTCTGACGTTTCAGCTCAGCCACCTTTTTTGTCAGCCAGTCCGAGCAGTCTTCCTCGCTCATAAACCGCGCCACGGCTTCCGCATAGTCGTAATTTCCTTTATGCTTCCGGCTGTTCATCTCGGTAGCGAGAGTTTTCAGGCTCTCGTTATTTGTGACGATAATGGTGTCGCCCAGCCGCACCGACATCTGTCTTGACGAGTCCTTATAGTCGAACTCGCGGTAAACCTGTTCGACTTCGGGACCCCATTTGCCCCAGAGCGCGGAGTTAAGCTCAGGGAAGCCTGTCTTTTCTTTGAGCTTGATATTTTTAAAATCAGCCGCCTGCGACAGCGTTATCTTGTTCCCCTTGTCGTCTACGAGCAGGCTGTCAATGAGCCGCACCGTAAGCCCGCTTGCCCATTCCGTCGATACGTTCTCCATTATCTTTATAACGTCAAGCGGCTTCTTCTTTGAATACTCCTCAAAGAACGCCGCCGACTTCTCACAGTCGAAATGAGCCAGCGCGGAAAGCGCGGCATTTTTCGCCTTGCCCTTTTCCGTTTTGGTAAGCTCGGCGAGCTTTTCAATATTGCCCTCGTCATGGCGAAGCGCGTAAATAAGCGCCTTGCGGACGTCCTTCTCCGCGTTTTCGAGCTGTTCAAGGTAGAACGCGTTTTCCGAAGCGCCGCTGACAGTCTCGATGACATTTACGCGGCGAACCATATCTTTTTTGCCCTTCGGGTCGAAATCCTTTTTCAAAAGCGGAACAATGCCGCCGCCCATATCTTCGAGTATCTTCGCAACTAAGTCCGCAAGCTCGGAATACGATGCTCCCAAGCCCTTTACAAGCGCGGGCAGTACACGGTAATCGCCGAGCAGCTCGGGGCGGTCGGTTTTTGTGCTGTTGACAATTTCATATTTTCCGCTGCCCGAGGTGGTGAGCGCGTCAATGATCGCCGAAAGCTCGGAATACGGTGCGCTCGTGATTTTTGCCGAAAACTCCGTAACAGGAAGCTCCTCGACCGTTCCCGGAACAGCCGAGCTTGCGAGAGTGCAGACTACCGAATCCACCAGCGTTATCGTGTCCAACAGCGCGCCCGCGGTGTCTCCGCAGCTTCCCGAAACAAGCGAAGCCGAAAGCTCGTAAATTTTTCCGAAAACGGGCGAAGCGGCTTTAAGCAGCTCAAATGCCTCAACTGACTTTTTGAGCCTGAAATTTTCGGAGATCAGGTTTGCTCCCGCTATAGCCGCGGAGCGAAGCTGATTTCTGAGTTCAAATATCGGTGTTATATCCATAATTTACCTCCCTCAATAAAGCAGTCTTACAACCATGTTTTCACCGTCGGGGATTATACAAAGCGGATGTGCGGAGATCCTGCGTTCATTCAGATTATAATGAAATCCGCAGAGCATAACTCCGTCTTTAAGCAGCTTCGCGTCGGGAAGCATTTCAAGCCGCCCCGTCGTCTCTTCAAGTTCGGGGAAATCCTCTAAAGCTATCGTGTCGCCGCCCTTTGATCTTAAAACGGTCTTGCCGTCGATCTTTCCGATCTGAGAGAACGCTATAAGCTTGTAGATTATCGGGTTTGACATCGCGTTTTGCAGGAAATTTTTAATGCCCTTCATTTCCGCTTCAACAGAGCTTGCGGCAAACTCGCGAAGCTTTGCGAAATCATCGTCCTTAAGCTCGGAGAACACCGCGTTTTCCCAGCGCACTCGGACATTTCCCTCGCCAGGATATACCGCCATTATCGGCACATCAGCCGCCCCGAGCGTTGAATCGTCGCTCTTTACATATTTCAGCGACTTTAGGGGTCGGAAATTCTTGGTAAGATAGATCTTTCCGCTTGTAAGTTCAACCCACACTCCCGTGTCGATATATTCCTTTCTCGCGTCATCGTATACTACCCAGAACGAAAGCTGTGTCACACGGGCGTTTTTCACGCACTTTCCGATCGCCTCAAGCTCGGTCAGCTTCCAGTTTCCGCCAAGCTCCTCATAAAGCAGCGTGTCATCAGCGGCAGGGTCGTCGTTTTCAATTTTATCGGTTATGTACTTTCGTGATTTTTTGATAAGCGAATACAGCTTTTCGAGCGTGTCGATCGCGTTGTCATAATGTATTTCGAGGTTGTCCTTCTGATATTCGGTTATCTCGATAATAAGGCGGTTGAAGAGCCGCTGAATACCTAAAAGATAGTAGTCGCCGAACTGCTTTGAGAGCTGCTGATAGTTTGAAAGTGAGGTCCCGCCCATTGTCCCTAAGCCCGCCGCCATAAGCTCCTTTACCGCCTTTTCGCAAAGCTCAAGCCCCTCGAGCTGTTTTTCAAGCTTCTTCTTTTTCGCGGCGTTCGAGGCTTTCTTCGCGGCAGCCTTTTTCTTCTCCGCTTTTTCGGCAGCTTCGGGCGACTCGTCCGTATCCGATATTCCTTCAGCCTTAGCCGCCTTTGCCGCAAGCTTTTTGCGCTTTGCGAGAATATCCTCGGGAATCTCACATACTTCAAATTTTTTATCGGACATCATCTCATACATAAGCCCCAGCGAGTGCTTGCAGGGGAACTGTCTGCTCGGGCAGGTACAGCGGTACACGGGGTGGCTTTCGTCTATGTAATCCGCCGAGGTTATGTAAGGATTTTTGCCACTGCCCTTACATTCGCCCATAAAAAAGGTGTCGTCAGGCGAACGGTATAGCCTTATAAAGCCGCCGCCCGACGAGATCTTTCTTCCGTTTGCCGCGGCAGCCGCGTTCGGCGCAAGCGACAAGATAAGCTGTTCCGTAATGTTTTTCATTGTGAAAACTCCTTCTATATTTAATTGAATTTTTATTATGAGATCAATTACGTATTCATTGTACCATAAAACTATCCAAAAGTCTATATACTTTTGCGGAGGAATTAACCCAAATTGAAAAAAAGGACATTATGTGTTATAATAAAAGCATAAATGCTTTTATTATACTGATTTCAATGCCCTCGCGCATACGCAAACCTTCGGTTTGCTCCGCGCGAATCGGGCAATTATATCATAACCTGCGGTTATGATATAATATAAAAGTACTGTAACATTTTTCATAAATCCGTGTCTATATCAGTGAGAGGGAAAAATCCTTCCAAGTATGCACATTTTATTTTACACATCGGAGAGGTAAAATGGACGAGGCAAAGCTGATTTCGGCGCTTGCGGACGGCAATATCAAAGCGCTTGAAAAAATAATGAAGAAATATTCGGGATATGTCTGCACGGTCGCACGGAATTTCTCGCGCGGCGCGCTTTCCGAGGAGGATATTGACGAAATTTCCGTTGAGGTTTTCTATAAGCTGTGGAACGTTCGCCGGAATCTTGATATTAAGATAGGACTTTCGGCATATTTGTCAGCCGCCGCAAGAAATGCTGTTAAAAACCGCTTCAGAGATCTCCCGCCGCCGTTTGAGGATATAACGGAGCTTGATATATCGTCCGATTTTCTGGTCGAGGACAAGGCGGAGCTTTCGATCATGATGGAGCTGCTGAATGAGGGCGTCGAACAGCTTTCTCCGAAAGACCGCGAGATATTTCTCCGTTTTTACCTCTACGGCGAGAGTTCCTCTCAGATAGCGAAAGCGATGAACATTTCCGAAAGCTCCGTGCGGACAAATCTTCACCGCGCCAGAGCCAAGCTGAAAAAATTTATGAGCGAAAGGGGCTATGACCATGTTTGACGAATTTTTGAAGAATTGTCGGATGGAGGATGAGATAAAGCCTTCAAAAAAGCGCATCGGGAAAAACATCGCCGCCCTGAGGACGCTTGTTGAAACGGAGGAGAACGGTTTGACAAAACGAAAATTCAGCTCAAAGCCGCTTATCATCGCGGCTGCCATAGCAATTGTTTCGGGAGTTTCGCTGTTGTCGGTGAGCGCGGCGATAATGGTAACCACGGTCAGCTTCTTTATGAGCGGAGAAGAGCTTGACGGAGAGTACTTCGATTATGTGGACAGCGGGGGCTATCGGCATATTTCTTTCAGAGCGGTTTTGCCCATTGATGAGAACAATTTCGCCATAATCTATGATATTGACGCGCCGCAGGGAGAAAATATGCGCGTCATCACCGACGAAACAGACCCCGATTTTATGGAGAAGCTTCGCCTGTACAGAAACACGGTCATGGGAAGGCAGGAAGCTGGCACGGATGACTTCGGACTTGTCTTTAAGGACAGCGAGCTTTGCTCATACAGATTGGCTGACGAATCAGGTTCCTTCGGCGGCACTCGCGGCGGAAATTTTATGCACACTGTTGAGGGAAAAGCCTCGGGCTACGCCGAGGAATACAGCTATGATGATTTGAACAAAACCAAAACCTTTAAGGAAACATTTTATTACTATGTAGGAAAGGAATAAATTAAAAAGGAGGCTTTATTATGCATAATAATAAACTGCCTGTTATACGGCTGATGATCTGCGCGGCGGTGGTCGCTGCTGTCGGACTTGGAATTTATATTATCGTCTTTTTAAGTGAATACAGTATAATAAACAATGTTTTCCAATCGCTTCTTGCGGCAGTGGGCATGACTGCCGTCGGAGAAATCTTCGCGGCGTTAAGCAAATTTCCGATTATTTCGTACATCATTTCCGTAGTCATGTGCGCGGCAATGTATCAGATAATTACGCCCTTCAGCATATTTATGATCGCTGATTTTGTTGACTTGAACAGGGTCTTTTCGGCGTATCGGGAGATGGTAATGATATGTCTTGTCTTGTATTCGATCGCACTTACGGTATCAATTCTGGTTGGAATTTTTGTCCTGCACAGAAAAGATGTTTTCAAACCCACTCAGGATCAGCCGTAACAACTTAGCCCGTATCACATCAAGAACAACGGCTCTAAAAATCTTTTTATACATTTTAGGGGAAACAAAAAAGCTATAGTTGATTTCTTGCTAACAAGAAAATAACTACAGGCCTACTTGGTCAATCTATTTAAATTTAAATTGGTAAATTTTACACGGGAGGGTTCACGAGTCGGACAAGTTCGACCCTGCCTTTTCCGTGTCGAAAATATCTATGGAGCCGCTTTCCGGATTTCCGAAAGATTTATGCCCGCAAATGGCTTTGCAGAGCCGGTTGCGGGCACAATATCTTTTTTTGTAGTGTTTAGTTGGCTAACCACTACAAAAAAGATTTCGTTGTATTCGAGCAAAAAGAAATCGTCCCACAACAGCGTGCGGGACGTACTGGGTGCAGGGCTTGCCCTGCTGGATAACCTTTACAAAAAAGATATTTTCGACAAAAACCACTGATAGGCGGTGCATCAACCCCGCGCGATTTTTTTCGGTTTTGCGAACGAAGTGAGCAAAATTGAAATCCCTAAGGATTTCAAAGGAAAAATTCGTGCAAGCAAGGAGCTTTCGTCAAGCGGAGCGCAGACGAAAGCCCTTGCGACCAAACAAAAAAGATTTTTTCGACAATCTGTTTTTCTTGATAATATTATAGCACATTTTTCAAGATTTGTCAATACAGAAACTGAATCTATTGGAACAGCCTAATGTCAGATTTCAAATGTGACACACTCAAAATAGACAATTTTATTACATCCCTTAATATTATGCGATTTTCACGATTTTCAAATCGGACACAGGGGGTTCAGATTACGACAGGTGTTAACTCAAAATAGACAATCATATTACATTCCTTAATGTTATGCGGTTTTCACGCACTTCAAATCGAACTTAGAGGGTTCGGATTAAGATTAAGTGTTCATTTTCATTTTATGTTTCCGATTTTAAACTGTTTTGATTTTAGTGTCCATTTCTCTTGAACTACAACGGATAAAATAATACATACAGCGGAAATACCATATATAACAGCTCTGTTAATATCAACTTTGTCGGGTAGATATTGCGCACTGATATTGATGAATATGGACTTATCTCCGAGAAGTTCTCCTCCTGTTATAAGGTCAACCAGTGCATATCCGTATAACACACAAAAAACATAAAATATCTGCCTTGCCAAAAGAGTAATAAAAAGCGCAAGCGAAAGGAACAAGACCGTATTCGCAAAGCAAATATAATACATTCTGGAAAAAGCAATATTCGATTTTAACATTATAGCTGAAAATATAATGCAGACAGAATTGACACCTCCGAAAAAAGCGGCAGAACGCCCCCATCTTATAAGCGGAGTGGATTTAATCGGAAGTGACCGGATAAATTCAAACGTATCAGGCTCAAATGTACCGCCAAGCTGCATTATTATGGCTGCAGAAGATAAGAACGGAAAAACAAAATCCGTAAAATAGAACACGTCGCTTTTATACATACCGCCAATCGATTCTATTGCAAATACTTCGGGATAAATAAATAATATCCCTAAGAAAATAATAACCGTAAGTAAATAGAGAAACAGCGGAAGCCGCATAAACTTATAATCAAGTTTTATCATTTTTTACCCTACAATAATACACCCACGCGTCTTTTAAATCAGCTTCTGACTTTATCGGTTCATTTGTGAGATTTACGGGAAAATCGTCTGAATAAAAACGTACTGTTGTTTCATCTCTGTTTTCGTTTATGCTAAGTATGGTAAATCTGTCAAGATATTTTTTTGAAAATTCACTCGATTTATATGTAACCTGATATATTTTTCCCGAAACCGATTTTACCATTTCTTCTTTTGTTCCGCTGAAGTTGATTTTTCCGTCAAACATCAGCGCAACATTATCATAATATTGCATATCGTCGAAAATATGTGTAGAAATTAGAACACATCTGTTTTCTGCGGTTTTAGTTACAATTCTGTTATATCTTTCCCGCTGTTCCGGGTCAAGACCCGCAGTAGGCTCGTCAGCTACAATAATTTTAGGATTACCAAGCACGGATTGAGCAATACCAACGCGCTGTTTAGTGCCGCCTGAAAGCGTACGCATTTTTTTGTAAGCATACTCAGATATATCCGCAAGCTCTATCGCATATTCGACTTGTTTTTTTATTTCACTTTTGGACAAAGATTTGTCACGTTCGCCGCAGATATATGTAAGAATATCATATACCTTAAGCGAAGGAAATACATCAAAATTCTGGGGAACATAAGAAATAACGGTCTTGCTGTTGTTTACTCTTTTATTGTCGCGGTAAACCTCAACAGAGCCTTTTGCCGGCAGCAGCACTCCGCAGATAAGTTTAAAAAGCGTTGATTTTCCGCAGCCGTTTGCTCCGAGCAAAAGTGTTATCCCGTCGGAAACCGAAAAGCTGAAATTGGAAAAAACTTTTTTCATTCCGTAGCTGAAGCTTAGATTGTTTATTTTTAATTCTGTCATAATTTTTGTTCCTTTTCTCACTATCTTAAACCTTTTCTCATATCGCCTAAATAACTCATTACGCTGAATTCCGACATAGACACAAAGTTTTCATAGACATAATCCCCAAACGCCTGGTTATAAGAAGTCGATCTGATGATTATCGTATCAACGGCATTTGCTTCTTCATCATTTGGTTTCCTCGTTTCATCCCATTCCAACCATAACTTTTGGAATAATTTAAACTGCTCTTCTTCGGTCAAGCCCTCAAGCCTATATTCTCCATCAAAATGATCAAAAAAATTATACAGCATATAACTGTCATCCTGAAAATCAAACATAAAAAGTTGTATTACGCCGAGCATATCTTTATTGTTTTTGAACTCTGTGGGCAAAATAACTCTTTTGCCGTCTATCTTGGCTTCGCTCAAATAGCCCATGTAAAAGAAAATATCGGTATCCTTTTTGCTGAATATATGTTTTCCCGCAGAATGAAGTTCTCCGTTGTCAAGGTTTGTCACAAAAGAGTTTACCGCGTTTATCGAAACATTAAACTCCTTATCCTGAGCGTAATTTTCTTCGGTCAGCAATTTCGGATACCATGCGAATATTGGCGACAGATAACCCGCGCTGATGTCGCAGAAATCGGATTTATTTCTCAGTCCGTCTACATAATTCATTCTCCCACTGTATTCAACCGTAATCCAAACATTTTCACCAGCGGGTATATCAGTTACCTCAAAATAATCGCCATTTCTGATAAAGGAAGTTTGCTTTTCGTTTACATAAACGCTTTTAATATTAAAGCACTCATCAAGCCTTAGCTTTATACTGTCATTGTCATTCATATCAACAACAATTTCGCATTTGTTTTTAAGCATATATCCGGTGGTCAATTCCATATCATACTTTTCGACTATCGGCGAATTTTCGTCGGAGTATATATAGCAGGTATCTACCTTAGGCGGCGGGTCTTCAACAAAGTCGCCGTCAAAATCTCCCCAGTTGTAATAAACGACCTTCGGGCAGCTTAAAAAGTATTGATTTACCAGAAAAGCTATCGAAAGTCCCAAAACAACCGTCAACATTCCAAATGGAATTACAGTTATATTTTTAAAACAACGTTTCAGAATAAGAACTAAAAGCAAGACAAAAACTGCAGCAATGACCGTTATTATACAGCATAATATGTTTTCGCTGTTGAATGTCATTCCAAAGCCCGAATAGCGTATCCTTGTCGTATCGTCGTAAGTAAGATTTATAAGATTAAGCAGTGACATGTCTTCAAGCCCATCGTGTTGTTGTATATAGGACTCTATTATCGGTGAAAAAAGCATTGACACGATAACGCTTACAATATACGCCGATTTGTTGTTTATCAGAAAAGCTATTCCAAAGCTCAGCGCAGCTATAAAGGCAATTTCCGCAAATGTTGATATAAAGTAATATAAAAAGCAGTCAATTACAACCGAAAGCGGAACTGAACTTACTAAGGCTTCTCCTATAAGCAGTAAAGTAAAAACCGCCGCAGATGAAAGCGAAAAAACAACAACAGAAATATATTTAATAAATATTAACTTGTGCCTTTTCAAAAGACCGTATTCAGCTTCCCGTGTGCCGTGTACGACATATACCGAAAAAGCCGAAACAAAAATCAGTAGAAAAATATTGAATGAAAAAACGGAGTGAGTAAACTCTCCCACAAATCCTGCTGAACCTACAAGTACGAACACCTGGACAGATATGGCAAAAGTAAGCAGAATAAAACACCATATCGAGCAATAAAAAATTTTAAGGTTTAGTTTTAATGTTCTCATCACAAATTCCCCATTGGAACCATCTTAATTTCCATTATATTCGAGGTTTTTTGACCTTCTATAATAGAAATTCATTTTAAAGTTCAATTTACTATGGCATTTTTTAAAATTTATAAAATTTTGGTGATTTTTCCAAATCCATTAAATATTTTTAGAGAAATTGCCGAAGCTTCTAAGATTTAATCTCGTTGTTCCATACAGTATCAGAAAACAGTTTTCTCCTTATATTATAAAACTTTACTGAGCTAATTATAAATGTTGACAACCATCATGAGCTGCTTCGCGCAGACCGAGTCCGAGTCAATAAGCAAGAATGTGGCATGGGGAATCCGTCAGAGTTTCAAGAACGGCAATGTTCCGATGCGCTATGGCTCCCTGCTCGGCTACCGAAAAGGCGAGGATGGGAAACCGGAAATAATCCCCGAAGAAGCTGAGATCGTTCGCGAAATATTCCGCAGCTACCTTGACGGTATGAGTCTCGCACAAATCGCTGACACGCTGAATTTGCGCGGTATTACTACCAAACTTAGCGGCGCGGTATGGAAAGGCGCAAATGTTCAGAACATACCTAATATACCTAAATAATAAAACTCTTATGATATCAAAAATTATATTGTCTTCAAAACATTCTTGTATTTCTCTCTACAAAGTGCTATAATAAAACAAAAAATTACAAAATGGGGTGTTGATTATGATATCTGCTGCTTTAGCTGTTCTGGAAACCGAAGAACAGCGTAATGAATTGTCTGTACTTTACGAGAAACATAAAAACCGTTTTTTGAATATTGCTTTAGAGCTCTTACATAACAAAGAAGAAGCGGAAGACGCGGTTCAAGAAACATTTTTAAGAATTGCGGAAAAGCCGGACAACTTTTTCTCAGTCGAAGAAACCAATCGACTTTCTTATTTATGTGCAGTTTTAAAAAATGTAGCTTATTATATGTTTAACAAGGAAATAAAAACTCAAAAAGAAGATTTAACGGAATATATATTTTTTAAAAATGAAGAAAGTTTTATTGAAGAATCTGTATTTGATAAAATTTCACGATATGAAATACTTTCGTTTATTGATAACCTGCCCAAGCTTCAAAGAAATGTTCTGATGTTGACTTGTTTGTCGGGATTATCTATTTCTGAAACCGCTGAAATTCTTCAAGTATCCAAAACTGTGGTCAACCAACGACTGTATTTAGCCAGAAAGTCCATTAAACAATTCATTGCCGAAAGGAACAAAGACAATGACTGACAGCGTATTGAGATCACTTCTGGAAGAATCTTTTGAACGTGAATGGGCATCGTATGCCAATGCCCCCGAATTTAAAACTTCAAAGAAACATGATCGCGTTATGAATCGAATTTTTAAACGCTACGAAAAGAACACACGGAAATTATATTCACAATCCACTACAACAGTCAGAAATCTTTCCAGAAGGATAATGATTGCTGTTTTAGTGGTTATTTTAGCTGTGCTGGCTGGTTGTGCGGCGACTTATTTTATATCGCAGAGCTTTCGCGGAGAGGTTTACAGCGACAACACCGAGTTGTTCCCTATTAACCTTGAAGGCTGTCCTACGACTATTGAGCAAAAATACTGTTTGCCCGATATTCCCGAGGGATATGAGGTCTTACAAACAAGTTCAACCCCATTTAGTACACACATCAGCTACATCAATGAGCAAACAGGTCAAACAATATCATTTAGTCAATATGTTAAAGGTAGCTTTGATTCTATCCATTATAACACAGAAAAAGGCGAGTTGGTAGAAGTGGAGATAAATGGGCATTATGGTTTGTTTCTTGATATAAGTGATGAAGAAAACATTTGCTCCTGTGTTATATGGGATAATGAAGATTATATCTTAGAACTTTATGGCAATTTAGCCAAAAATGAGATATTAGATTTAGCATATTATGCTAAAGTTTTATAAATTTTAAAAATGCCATAGTAAATCGAACCCTAAAATGAACTTATATTATAGAGGACAAAAAATCCTCGAATAATTTTGAAAGGAGGAGATTCCAATGGCTTTAAGAAAAATAATGGTGATGCTTTTTTCGGCGATTGTTTTGTGTACAAGCCTTGTGGCAACAACAAGCGCGGAAACAATGTATCCGCCTGTTGATGAGGGCATAACTCCGGCTTATGAGATTGCAAGTAATCCATATAGCAATCTTGAAATTAGCGGACAAACTGCCTACTGCACAAGTAAAACTGGCAGTGCTAATGCAATCAGCATAACCGTTGAGCAGACTTTGGAAAAATACAGCGGTTGGTTCTGGATATGGAGCGATGTCAAAGACGCACACTGGACAGAAACCGTAAACGCAAATACTATAAGGGTCGATAACACCAAAGGCGAACTATCTGACGGTACATATCGTTTGAAATCGGTCTTTACGCTTACCGACAGCAATGGTAAAACCGAAATTATCACAATCTACAGCGTGGAAAAGAAAGTCGGCTAAAACCAAATGGTATTACTTAGAAGCTTACAGAATTATTAAAAAAGCTGAAGATATCCGATGAATGTTATAGCGACACATTTTGGAATTAAGACATAATTAGTAGGTCTATCATGACAGGAAAATCTAAAAAAAATTTGGCAGGAATGGCTGTCAGTGCAGTTCTGGCGCTTTCCACGTTTACCGCTGCTACAGCCATAAGTATGCCGGAAGGCTCCCAAGAGTGGCGTGCAAGTGTTGGTTATGGTAATGTTTATGCTGGACAAATGGCAAAAGACAACAGCAACACCTATTCATCTTTTTCGTTTACCAGCTCTCCCGATACAAGCATCAAGGTCTGGCTGACTACATATGTGACAATTAACAGTAATAAGGGCCTTGCATCTGAAAAAAATTACTTGAATACAATACGACTGGGCAGCAACATACCAGCGCACAAAAAGGAGAAACGGTGACTATTGAGGCTTCACGCGAACACCTTTTTGATCAGGTTATGGCACTTGGCGGAAAATGGCTGGCATAACAAAATCAATAGTTACATAATAATCTCGTGCAATTATAATAATCGGTGTGCCGAAAAGCACGATTGAGCTTGTGCTTTTCGGCACACCTCCTATTCTCTCAAAAAAACAAAAATTTGCTGTTCTGAAAAAGGAGAAAAGATGAAGATCTCATTAAAACAAGCAATACTAAACAAATATAATCTTATAGCTTTTTTGTTTGTCCCGATTGTAAGTTTCTTTAGCTGGTCACTCACAAATGATTTTTTCCTTAGCATAAGTCTTAAAACGGGGCCTAACGGAATATCACTTTCAGAATATTTAAGAATTATATATAGTTTCTTTTCATACGCCGTGTGGGGATTCTCATTTATGCAAGTTCTACTGCCGCTTCTGGCGTCGTTTATAATGCTTCCTTATTCACGTGAAAAAAGAATATACAGCTTCTCCTACATACGAGAGAAAAGTTATACAAAAGCTATTTTAAAGCCAATGCTAAGACAGCTTCTTATAGGATGCACGGTATTGTTTCTTGGCTATATGGTGTTTCTGACCGCAGGTCTGGTCTGGAAAATAAATCCCGAGGAAGTTTTGGCGCACAGTATATCAGGAGAGATATCCTGTATGCGTGTGTTTATGCCGGAAATTTTTGGAGAGTTTTTTGCGGCAGATAATATGTTTATATTTTTTGTGGTTGACGGGTTCTGGAAATATTTTGTGTTCTGCTTTGTGTATGGATTGTTTTCGGTTTGCGTATCTTTTTACACCAAGAAAGACTTTCTGTGCCTGATAGTTCCAACGGTTTATTACCTCGTATTCGATATCACTTTTTCCGGCATCGGTCAGATAGACCTCGGAAATGGAACGGTAATCAATCTGGCTATCTATGCTCCGAGCTACCCAATAATGTCGGGGACACGCGACTGGATTTCTATCCCACAAGTAATCTATCCGCTGCTGCCGCCGCTGATATTCAGCCTGTTTACGCTTGTCCGGGAATTCGCCGTAAAAAAGAAGCGGAGCGACGCTTATGCTGTTTAAATTTGTAAGTAAGCTCGTATTGGTCGCTGCGGCAGCGATATCAGGCGTTGTGTATATAATTTCAGGAATAGCTTGGGCAGGGATTGACGAGGCAGTTTATATGAACCCGTTTCTGCTTATGGTGGTGTATATATTCTACATTTGGCTGATAATACCGTTTAACTTAAGGTATTCTTTTGCAGCAATAAGAAATCCCGATCAGACCGAATACAAGTTGATATTCTTGGTGAAGCTCGCCGCTTTTTCGGTATTGTACGAGGGAGTTTTATCTGCTGAAATCGGAATTATCGGACTTATTACAGGTGATATTTTTGTGTTCGACCGGATTCTCAATTACATGATACATCTGCTTCTGAACCTGAACATATTCAATACTTTGTATATTCTGATGTGCGATAAATTTAAAATCATTACCGCCCGTATAATTGCCTTTACTCTGCCGGTTGTGGGAGTGTTGCTGAATAATTTCGGGAGAGAAGCTGTGTATAAATTAAATTTTATTTATTTCGGAATTCACGTCGGAATGCGCGATGACGATGTTTCAGTTCTTAATGCGGCGATAGTATATATTGTGGTATTTGGTGGCAGTTTAATTTTAACGCTGAAGATGAGGAAAACAGGAATATGCTTAGTTTGATAATACTATATGTGCTGCTTTGCGTGGTTTCCGTTTTTCTGCTCAATGGCTCCGGGATTCAGCAATTTACCGATGCGGGTTTCTTTGATTATCTGAACATAATGTTTTTCAATTCAGAAAAGTTCTCTCAATATTACATTGACTGGAACATCGTAAGCGTAATGCACTTTTTTCTGTTCCTGTTTTTCGGAGTTATTTTCTGCTCGTCCTCTGCAAGAAACTATTATGCAGGAATGAACCAAATGGAGTTCATCCGTTATGGAAAATATGAAAAATATTTCTTTTCCTGCAATCTCAGGAACGCTCAGAATGCGCTGAAATTTGTTTTAATGACTGTGCTGCTTCCGCTGAGCATAGTATTTGTCAACTCGAAGGCATTGATCAGATTTGACTCAATCATAGGCAATCTGTCAGCAGAAAATATTTTGAATATAGTGGTATTTTTGGTAAAAACATTCGCGCTTTTGATGCTGATAGAGCTTGTTTTTCTGGTGCTGATACGAAAGCGAGACTATCAGTTTTCACTTTCGATAATGGCTGCGGTGTCAGCGATTATAATATTTGCTGACAGCCTTATGAAAACAGGATTTGTTACCTTGGGAAAAACTGTAAATCAGCTTATCGCGACAGGAGTTTACACGGCATTGTTTTTAGTGCTTTACGCTGTATTCAAACGAGAACCCAAATCTATTTGACAGGAGAAAATTATGGAAAATATTATCACACTCGAAAATGTAAGCAAAAAATACAAGGATAGGACGATTTTAGAGAATATGAATTTCTCCTTTGAAAAGGGAAAATGCTACGGAATTGTCGGAAGAAACGGTAGCGGAAAAAGCGTTCTGTTGAAGCTTATCGTGGGATTTGCTTATCCTGACAGCGGCAATATAACCATACGAGGTAAACAACTGAAAAAGGATATTGATTTCGTTGATGACGCAGGAGTTATCATAAACTCACCGGAATTTATAAACGGTATGTCGGGGTTGAATAATCTCCTGTACCTCGCTGACATCAGGAAGAAAACCAACAAGGAAAGAATAATCGAAGTCCTAAGGAATCTCGATCTTGAAGGCGCAATGAAAAAACGTGTTTCTACCTATTCACAGGGTATGAAACAGCGGCTACGGCTGGCTCAGGCAATAATGGAGGAACCAGAATTGCTTATACTCGACGAGCCTATGAACGCCCTTGACGATGATGCCGTAAGGGAGATTAGAGAGATGTTACTATCCTTGAAAAACGAGGGTAAAACCATAATCCTGACATCGCACAACTCCGAGGATATCGACCTGCTGTGCGACAGTGTTTGCGAGATTGGCAAGGGGAAGCTTGAAAAAATAAGGTGATTTGATTTCATCAATCTCTTTATATTATTGCTGTGAATTCCAATAGTAAATTATATTTTTTAACTTAAAGTCTAATTATTTGAACCTATCTTTCTTGTTTTCGGAGGTTGTTTTTTTGTAAAAATTTCCTCCTGTGTCTCATTGTCAAATGCTTCGCTAAACTCCACCGGATCAGTCTGCCTGGATCTCGGCGGGTATGCCCTTATTATTTCGGCTTCAACCTCACCTCTGTCCGCATAATGAACTTTACGGGCGGACTTTTCCTCAATGGAATACGCATTCTCGAACTGTATCCCCCACTTAAAGAACAGCTTGAGCCTTGTTTTCATTGGGTAACACCACGTTATCATCACAATGAAATTGCCTTTGGACATGGATTTCAGCTCGTCAACCATCATCAGAGGTCGCTCTATCATTTGCAATTGCCGAGAACCGCCGCCGTTCCCCGATGAGCGCG
>JAFLUE010000269.1 GCA_022508945.1 Oscillospiraceae bacterium | reverse complement strand
ATTGGCAGGGCAACGGATATATCGTCACCAACGCGCTCGGACACCTGTTCGGTATTGGTATGCCCGAAGATTACGGCTGGGAGAAATGGGAGCTTGAAACGCTCCCGCTGATACCGCAGAATTTCAAGCTGTTTCCGCTGAAAGGATATGACAATCAGATCGCAATGCTTAAAAAGCTGCTTGCGAGAGCTGACGTTTCGGAGGTCATAAACGCCTGTGACGCGGGTCGCGAGGGCGAGTGCATTTTCCGGTATATCTACAACTATTTCGGCTGCACCAAGCCCGTAAAGCGGCTGTGGATTTCCTCGCTGACGGACGAGAGTATTAAACAGGGTATGGCAAATCTGATCGACGGCGGTGAAAAGGATAACCTTTTCTCGGCGGGATTTACAAGAGCAAAAGCCGATTGGATATTGGGAATGTCGCTGTCGCGGCTTTACAGTATTCTGAACAACGACAAACACAAGGTCGGACGCGTGAAAACGCCGGTGCTGAATATTATCGCGGATCGCGACAAGGCAATTTCGGAGTTTACAAAAAAGCCGTTTTACAAAGTGCTGTTGGATAACGGCGCGGAGTGTGAAACAGCATTTGATACCCCCGAACAGGCGGAGGAAATTCGCGCAAAGTGCAGCGGCAAGCCTGTTGTTGTATCCTCTGTAATTTCCGAAAAGAAAAAGGAAAATCGTCCGCTCCTGCATAGCCTTACGTCCTTGCAGCAGGAGGCGAACGATATTTACGGAATGACCGCCGCCGATACGCTGAAAGCCGCGCAGTCATTATACGAAAAGAAGCTGATTACATATCCGAGAACGGACAGCAACTACCTTTCGGACGATATGATAACACTTGTCGAAAGCATAGTAAAGTGTCTTTCGGTATATGACGGAAAGCGTGTTCAGAGTTTGCAAGAGCAAGGCTTGAACATTGACAAGCGCGTTATAGACAATAGCAAAATTTCCGATCATCACGCTATTATCCCGACAAACCTGATCGGCAGGCTGGGCGAAACGCAGCTCACCGAAAATGAAAAGCATATAGCGGAGTTGGTTATAAACCGCTTTTTGTGCGCGCTGGACAAGCCGTTCACCTATACCGAAACCAAGTATGAGTTTTCGGTTGAGGGTGAGCTGTTCAAGCTGACCGTAAAGTATACGGACGAGTGGGGCTGGAAATGGTACAAAAAGGTAGGCGACACCGATGAGGAAAAGGTAGAGCCGAATATCTCATATTCCGAAAACGATACCTTTACCGCTGATAACATCACAGTCAAGCCGTGCGAAACTCAGCCGCCGAAGCGGTTTACCGAAAGCTCGCTGCTTGCGGTTATGGAGAATATAGACCGCTTGATCGAGGATAAGGAGCTGAAAGGCTACGTTAAGGAGCGCGGGCTTGGAACACCTGCGACAAGGGCTTCGATCATTGAAGAACTGATCGCGGCGGGATATGTGGAGCGAAAGAAAAAGCAGCTTGTTTCAACGGAATATGGCAGAGCGTTCGCCGCGTCCTTGCCCGAAAATGTGAAATCTGCGGAGCTTACCGCGCATTGGGAGCAGGCGCTCTCGGATATTGAAAACGGGAACGGCAGCGCCGTCGATCTGCTCACCGAGATCGAGAAAACTGTTAATTCGATAATCACGGTTGAGCGTAGCAGGGAAAACCGCGTGTTGGTCACTCGCAATAAAGGTCTGGGCAGTTGCCCTCGCTGCGGTCAGCCTGTCATTGAGAACAGCAAGGGCTTCTCCTGCTCGGCAGGTCGCGAAAAATGCGGCTTCTTTATCTGGGGTCAGGATAAGCGTATCGGAAGAAGCTATACCGCCGCCGAGATCTCGGAGCTGCTGTCAAGCGGCAAG
>JAFLUE010000268.1 GCA_022508945.1 Oscillospiraceae bacterium | reverse complement strand
CGCTTCGCTCCGTGTTCAGACAATGCTTGATTTTTGAAATTTCGCGCACGAATACTATGTGGTAACGAAGTTATTAAATTAAAACCACACAGTGGTATCAAACGAATTTCAAAAAGCGTAAAATTTTTCGCAGAAAAATTTTACGCGGTTCTCACTTGACGGCAGCTTCGCTGCCGTCAAGTGATGAATTTTGAAATTTATTAAAATAAGGAGAAACAAATGAACATCAATCAAGCTAAAATTGATATTAAAAACGCGGTTGCCGCATATCTTGCTAAGGACAAGTTCGGCAATCCCGTAATTCCCATAGAGCGCCAGCGTCCGATATTCATGCTGGGCGCTCCGGGCATAGGCAAGACCGCGATCATGGAACAGATCGCATCCGAGCTTAAAATAGGGCTTGTGAGTTATTCCATGACTCATCATACCAGACAATCCGCGCTGGGACTTCCGTATATTGTTAAGAAAAGCTACGGCGGCAATGAATACAGCGTTTCGGAGTACACGATGAGCGAGATCATCGCCGCGGTGTATGATACTATCGAGGCGACAGGTTTTTCCGAGGGGATATTGTTTCTGGATGAGATAAACTGCGTTTCCGAAACGCTTGCGCCGGCTATGCTCCAGTTCCTGCAATATAAAACCTTTGGACGTCACCGCGTACCGGAGGGCTGGATAGTCGTAACCGCGGGAAACCCGCCCGAATATAACAACTCCGTCCGCGAGTTTGATATTGTTACATGGGACAGATTAAAGCGTATAGATGTTGAGGCTGACTTTGAAACATGGAAGGAGTACGCCTATTCCAAGGGAACTCACGCGGCGATAATTACCTATCTTGATATAAAAAAGGATGACTTCTACAAAATCGAATCCACCGTTGACGGAAAAAGCTTTGTAACAGCGCGCGGCTGGTCGGATCTGTCCGATATCATAATGTTGTATGAACAGCTTGGATTCCCCGTAAATGAAAAGCTTGTGGTACAATATCTTCAAAACCCCAAGACCGCGAAGAATTTCGCGATCTATTACGATCTTTTCCGCAAATATCGCTCGGATTATCAGGTGGACAAAATTCTCCAAGGAAAAGCCGACCAAGAAATAGTTGAGCGCGCGAAAAAGGCGCGGTTTGACGAGCGCCTGTCGTTGCTCGGGCTGATGATCGACGGACTTGCAACCCCGATAAGAGAATGCTATCGGACGGAAAACGGTCTTGAGGAGCTTATGAACTGTATTAAAAATATTAAGTTCGATATGACCGAAGGCGACGATTTTGACGGGATCATCAGACGGCAGATCGAGCGCTGCAAAAAGGAGATAACAGTCGGCAAAACGGCATTTAACCTTGCGTCTGACAGAGAATATGCGCTGAATTACTCCATTGAGGCGCTGACGGAACAGTGCGCCGCGGTCGCGGAAAAATCCCCGAAGGACTCGGCGGAGGTTTTCAAGCTGCTGAAAGCGGATTTTGACAAGCGAAAGAAAACACTTTCAAAATCCGTTTCACAGTGTTCAAACAATCTATCAAACGTATTCAAATTCTGCGAAGACGCTTTCGGAGATGGTCAGGAGATGCTGATACTCGTTACCGAGCTTACTGTCAGCGTATACACAGCTCATTTCATAAGCCGCTATGGCTGTAAAGAATACTTTGACCACAACAAGGAAATGATGTTTTTTGAGCGCCAGAAGAGTATACTGCGCGAGATAGAGGAACTTGATCTTAAATAACGATGGCGGTATTGCTTTCGGCTATGAATTTTTGAATGTTCGTGAAAGGAGTTCCGTACATCTGAAAGAGGACAAGCCGCTTAATGTGCAGTTTGAGATGAACAAAGACTTTGGAAACAGCATTATGATAATACTTGAGCCGATGTTTAATGCAGTCATATAAAGAGCAGATAGCGGTGAACAAATAGTTCACCGCTATTTCACAATT
>JAFLUE010000267.1 GCA_022508945.1 Oscillospiraceae bacterium | reverse complement strand
TAATGTTTCAATAAAATTGCCGTTCGGCGTAAGCCGACAGCGCCGAATGGCGCTGAAAAACTGCGTAAGCAGTTTTCGGTAATTTTATTATAGCACATAATGTTGATGATTACAAATGCTTATTTTGAATAGCTATCTATGCTTGACAGGCATAGCATTTTGTGCTATAATAGTTAAGAAAAAGATTTGATAGAGCAAGCAATTCGCGAAAGCAAGCGGTACTGCACACAGAGATTGCGGAGTGTGCAGTACCGCTTGGCTAAGTCAAACCGAGCGTAGCGAGTGTTTGCCCGTTTCGCGAATTGCAAATTTAAATAAGGGGTATGTTATGGAAATACGGGTACTTAAATATTTTCTCGCGGTAGCGCGTGAGCAGAGCTTTTCAAAAGCCGCTGAATCGCTTTTTCTGTCTCAGCCGACATTGTCGCGCCAGTTGAAAGACTTGGAGGACGAGCTTGGCAAAACGCTTTTTATCCGCGGCGGTAAAAAAATCACCCTTACCGAGGAGGGAATGATACTTCGAAAGCGCGCCGAGGAGATAGTGGAGCTTGTTGACAAAGCCGAACAGGAGGTCAGGCTAACCGATGAGGAAATTACGGGTACTATCTATATCGGTGCGGGCGAAACTCACGCGATAAGTCTTATAGCCCGCACCGCCAATAAACTAAGTGAGCAATACCCGAATATCCGATATAACTTTTACAGCGGCGACGGCGTGGATGTGTCCGAGCGTCTGGACAAGGGGCTTATTGATTTCGGGGTGCTTTTTGAGCCAACGGATATTTCGCGCTATGACAGCATTCCCATACCGATTCATGACACTTGGGGGATACTTATGCTTAAGGGTTCGCCGCTTTCTGAAAAAGAAGTTATTGAACCGCGGGATCTGTGGGATATCCCGCTGATAGTGTCCCGTCAGGTCGAGGACAGTATACTTTCCGCACTGCTTGGAAAAACCGACGGTTTGCTTAATATAAAAGCACAGTATAATCTTGTGTACAACGCTTCGGTTATGGTGTCGGAGGGCATGGGCTACGCACTCTGCTTGGACAGGCTGATAAATGTCAGCGGCGACAGTAATCTGTGCTTTCGCCCGATTTCTCCAACGACCGAAGCCGTGTGCCATTTCGTTTGGAAAAAGTATCCCGTTTTCACAAAAGCCGCACAGAGATTTCTTGAGCAGTTCCAGCAGGATATGCAGGAATATGATTCTTAAATACAAAAGCAGATTTATTGGCTAAATAAACTAAGTATACCCCAGCCCAAAAATGGACATAATCTCGGAGCTGTAAATGAGCGCTTCTGCGCCGCAAAGCGGTGTAAGAGCGCTCATTTGTCGTTGTGATATTCTGCTTTGTAAAGCCGCAAATCGGTGTTATAACCAAAAGTTATTGACACCTATTCAATATAAGCATTTGCTATTTTCGCTTTAATATGTTATAATAAAATCAAAGTCACAACATTACAGTTGAAATACATGATAAGCACCATGTAATGTTGGGAATGCCTGCGGCGGCTCGCCGCTAAAAAACAGTAAATTTATTTGTGAAACATAAGAAAGGATACATTATGAAAAGATTTTTGACAGTATTATTTATGATGACAGCTTGTGTTTTTTTGTTAGTCGGCTGCGGTGATCCAAACAAAACAAGCAGTTCAAATAATTCCGGCTCATCAGATAAAACATCAAGCAAAACTTCAGATTCATCCGACGCCACGGCATCAGATACGATTTCAAGCTCGGAAAGCACAGCTCAGACTAACGCAAATACGGAGGTAACGAAAATGAATATACAGATAGGCGATAAGCATTTCACCGCAACGCTTGAAGATAACGCCGCCGTTCGTGAATTGATAGAAATGATGAGGGACAAGCCTATCACCATCAACATGAACGATTACTCGGGATTTGAAAAGGTCGGCTCCCTCGGAAGAAGCCTTACCACCGACAATCACC
>JAFLUE010000266.1 GCA_022508945.1 Oscillospiraceae bacterium | reverse complement strand
TTGCTCCGCCGCGGCGGCTGCATTTTGAAATTTCGCAATGCTATATTATGTAGTTCTGAGTTTTTTCTACAAGCTGAATGGAGCGATACTTCTTGTATCGCTCCATTTTTACTATAATGCCTGTTGTAAAGCCAACTCTACGAAGCGTAGATTGACTTTTCCGGCGTTTTTGGATATAATAAGGACAATGAAAGGAGGTACGACATACCGTGGATTATGAAAAAACAGGCAATTTTATAGCAAGATTACGCGGCGAGCAGGGGCTTACTCAAAAGGCGCTTGCCGATCGGATAGGCGTTACAGACAAGGCTGTTTCCAAATGGGAGAACGGCAGAGGATTTCCCGATGTGGGTGTGTTGGAGATACTTTCAAAGGAGCTTGGGGTCTCGGTGACGGAGCTGATGAACGGCGAACGACTTGATCTTGAAAAACCCGAAAAAACAGCCGCCCAAGCGGATAGCGCGGTTTTGGAAACGCTCAGATACGTCAAGCAAATGGGCCGAAGGACCGTGGGAGTGATAGTCATCATTATAGGCGCCTGCCTATGCCTGGCGCCGATGGTAATGGCGGGGGCGGGGTCTTCGTTCGCGATCTTGATCTTGGGAATACTTGTAATTTTGGGAGGTGTGTTTATGACGTCTAACAAGACATTCGGGATATCCCGTATTGCGTATGAGTTTATCTCGCTTGGGGCAATTATCGCTGTTATTATTCTGGAACTGCTTCCGAACGGAGTGGTATTATGGTGGGCAGTGTCAACCGGTGAGCTTAACAGTACATTCTATTCATATTTTGATCCTACTCCGTTCGGTATGGCGCACTTTTCGCCGCTTATTACCGCGGGCCTGACAGTAGTGTCGGCTGTTCTTACAACGATCGCGCTCATAGTCAACAATAAACATCATAAGCTTAGAAACGCTTTGTTCATATGCCTGACAGTAACGGCGGCGATCTCGGTTTGCCCCGTGCTGTTCGGCTTCAAATACGTTACGCCAATTGGCGTTTTTATCACCGCCATGCTTGTAGTATCGACAATATCACGAGCCGCCGCAAACGCAAAAAAATAAAATAAAGTAAGGGAGTGAAAATATATCACTCCCTTTTAATTACTTCAGTTTTTTCCACAAGACCAATACCACAACAACTACTATTCCCATAAGAATCATCACTCCGAAAAGGAAAATCGGAGCCGACGACACCATTGCCGAAACAACATCCCAGAAGCCGATCGACTTTTTGGGCTTTTCCGAAGAGCTGAGCATAAACTTAAGCTCGCCGTCCGGAAGTCCGCTCAAAGACAGTTGATAGCCTGAGTCGGTTTTTTCAAATTCCTCATTTTCTATCAGATGATACGGGGTGTTTATCACGATATCAAGCGTTCCGAATTTCGCCCAGCTCTGCGCGGGCGACAGAAGATATGTGTATTTGTAAACATAGGGATTGTAGTCCTCGTCGATAGAGGGATACATAGGCGCGGTTACGGTGTTTACGATACGCTCCTTGGGAGCAAGCTCTATCTCGTATTCATACCACCTCATCAGCGAGTAGGTGACGTCAAAGGCGGACAGGCTGAGGGTATCCGAATAGTAGCTGTTAAGCTTATCAACGACCGCGTTGTACCAGTCTGACTTGAGGACAGCCGAATCCTCGGGATATTTCTCAAACACAAGGTCTTCAAACGTCATTTCTTCGGCGGATACGATCTTCGCCTCGCCGCTTATCTCCTCGCCGGTTTCACAGCCGCCGTCCTCGTAAAAGCGGTATTTCGGCAGATCCTGCGTTCCAAGGATATAGAATGTAATGGACTCTTTGCTTCCTATATGCACTCCGAGACGGTGACCGTCGGGTATGGGCGTATCGCTGTTATAGCTCATAATTACCTTATAGTTGCCGTAAAAGGAAAAGTCAAAGCCGATGCCCGCGTTTTTATAGCTCTTGTCATAGTCGATTATCTCAACGGT
>JAFLUE010000265.1 GCA_022508945.1 Oscillospiraceae bacterium | reverse complement strand
CCTCAAAGCGTCTGCTGGTACTTGTATGCGATGACAAAACAGGGGTGCTTCTGAGCCTTGAAGGCTTTGCTGTCGGAGATGAAACGATAGTCTGTGAGTTTATCGACAGATCGAGAGCAGAGTGATTTGTGCCATTGATCTATGTGATCCAAACAAACTTTCTGTATAATGGAAAAAGACCATCGAATAAATCGGTGGTCTTTTTCGTTATAGAAGGTCCTCATGCAAAGGATGGTTGGCTGATTGGATATGTATTATTTAATCTTTAGCTTCGAGATTGATACCCGTATCTTTGTTGAACAAATGGCATACATTACCGCCAAAGCTGAAGTTTACATGAGCACCGCTTGACAGAGCTGAGATCTCCGCGTCGGTCATATTCATGGTGGAGACTACAAGAACAACATCTTTCTGGAGAGCGGTAACGTGCAGGTGAATGGATGAGCCCATCAGCTCATGAACATCGACTTTTGCGGGAATACCTACCTTGTCAAGCAGGATATGCTCGGGACGAACACCGAGTAAAATATCCTGCTCGGCAGCATTGTTCGCGGTAAGAGCCTGCTGCTTTTCATCGGAGAGTTCAACTGTTACATTGTCAAGCGCAACAGCGTACTTACCGTTATTTTTGATGAGCTTCGCGTTGAAAATGTTCATCTGCGGAGAACCGATAAAGCCCGCGACAAAGAGGTTGCGGGGGTGCATAAACACTTCCTGCGGTGTGCCGACCTGCTGAATAAAGCCATCTCTCATAATAACGATTCTGTCACCGAGCGTCATGGCTTCTGTCTGGTCGTGAGTAACGTAAATAAAGGTAGTGTTGATCCTTTTGCGGAGCTTGATGATCTCGGCGCGCATCTGATTGCGGAGCTTGGCGTCGAGGTTGGAGAGCGGTTCGTCCATAAGGAATACCTGCGGATCACGGACGATAGCGCGACCAATGGCAACGCGCTGTCTTTGACCGCCCGAAAGCGCTTTCGGTTTGCGGTGGAGATAATGAGTGATATCAAGGATCTGCGCTGCTTCCTGAACTTTCTTGGCAATTTCATCCTTTGGTGTGTGGCGAAGCTTGAGAGCGAAAGCCATGTTGTCATAAACGCTCATGTGAGGATAGAGGGCGTAGTTCTGGAAAACCATAGCTATATCTCTGTCCTTGGGCGGAACGTTGTTGACTACTTTGTCACCGATGATCAGTTCGCCGCTGCTTATATCCTCGAGACCCGCGATCATGCGGAGTGTGGTGGACTTGCCGCAGCCGGAAGGACCGACCAAAACGATGAACTCTTTATCCTTGATCTCAAGGTTGCACTGTTGAACGGCGACAACGCCGTGATCTGTGATCTGAAGATTGGGTCTTTCGCCATCCTTTTCAGGCGCATCGCCTTGTTTCGTTTTCTTTTTTGCTTTTTTCGCGTCATCTCCGATATACGGATATACTTTCATTACATTTTTAAGGGATACGCTTGCCATAGATTTAGTTTCCTCCTTTGGGAAGTATTGAACTTTTGGTTACGTCGTTCAATGAAACGTTTCACTTCATATATTTATAATACCACAACTTCACTAAAACTTCAATAAGAAATTCTTACGAAAATAATATGGATTTTTTATAACATTTGCACAAAATATTGCAATTTGAGTATTTAGTATACCAAAATATAGATGCAATCCGCATTTTTAACGCTCGCTTTCCATATCTGTTGTTATTTTTTACCAAAATAAAGCATATCAGTTTTTACAAATCGCCGAATATGCGTTAATTCCGAAAAAACCTCTTGACAAAACGCTTTTATAAATCTATACTATATTTACGCGGCGCAATGAAACGTTATTTCGCGAAGCTGAAAAGAGCCTGTTCACATAAACGCTCAACGCCCGTCTTGCGGCGGATATCGACTTGTATGTTGGCAGAGCGGTAAATCCTGCGCACCAAAATTCTGATCTGCCCATCAGCTTTAACATTAT
>JAFLUE010000264.1 GCA_022508945.1 Oscillospiraceae bacterium | reverse complement strand
GGATTGTTTAAATAACGTTGACGCGAGAGGATTGATTTAAAAAGAATTTCAAAATTCATCATTTGGCGGCAGCGGAGCTGCCGTCAAATGAGAACCGCGTAAAATTTTTCTGCGAAAAATTTTACGCTTTTTGAAATTCGTTTGATACCACTGTGTGGTTTTGGCGGATTGATTTAAAAAGAAATTTCAAAACCGCGCAAAGCTGTGCTTTGCGCTATCCAAGCATTGCTTCACACTCCGCTTCGCTTCGTGTTCAGACAATGCTTGATTTTTGAAATTTCGCGCACGACTATTGCGTGGTTGCAAATTGCATAATAATATAAATTTGCTTGAGACAACGCAGCATTAACTCAAAAAATCCTCCCGAACCACACCGATAGGCAATCGCGAAATTTCAAAAATCAAGCGCGGAAGCGCAACGGAGCGAAGCGTAGTGAGCATTTCGCGCTTGGATAGCACAACACGAAGTGTTGTGCGGTTTTGAAATTTCCATTTAAATAAGGAGCAAAGATGCTTGACGAAATAACAAGTGAAAAGGTTGAAAAAATCGCGCGGGAGATAATAGATCTTTCGCGAAATAAATTGCTGGTAAATCTTCGCTTTATGGATATGGCACTGTCACAGCCGAAGGTCGAGTCACGGGCGGATCTGACGCAAAGCACCTCCACCGACGGCGGGGTTTACATATATAATCCCGAACATATCCTTTCGGCGTACCGCGCCGGGGAAACGCTGCCGACCCGCAATCTTCTTCATTCGATATTTCATTGTGTTTTCAGGCATATGTTTATAAGTCCTTCGGTTGATATACGGTATTGGGACCTTGCCTGTGACATCGCCGTGGAATGTGTCATAAACGATCTTGATCTGCCTTACCTCAATACCGTGAAAGCCCGGCAGCAGTCGGCGTTTATAAAGCAGTTTGCCGAAGAGCTGAAGCTTCCCTCCGCCGAAAAGGTATATCGTTTTCTTATGGACAAAAATCTCGCCAATGATAAACTGTTGGCACTTATTGCACTGTTCAAAGCTGACGATCATTTTTTGTGGTATCTCTCCGATGAGGAAAAAGCCGCTATGGGACTTGTGGATAACGGCAGCGGCAGCAGCCCCTTCCCGGAAGGGTCGGACGGAGAGCTTGGAATTATATCACGGTTTGAGCTTTCGGATGTCTGGACTGATATTTCGGAGCGAATGTCGATAGACCTGATATCCTTTTCAAAGCGGCGCGGAACCGAGGCGGGACTTCTTATTCAGAACCTTAAGGAGGTAAACCGCGAACGGTATAATTATGAGGAGTTCCTGAAGAAATTCGCGGTACGCGGCGAGGTCATGAAGATAAATCCCGACGAGTTCGATTATAATTTCTATACCTACGGACTGTCGCTGTACGGAAATCTCCCGCTTATTGAACCGTTGGAATATAAAGATGTAAAACGTATACGTGATTTCGTGATAGTTATCGATACTTCGGGGTCGGTTGCGGGAGAGCTTGTGCAGACTTTCGTCCAAAAGACATACAATATCCTGAAAACGACCGAGAGCTTCTTTACGAAGATAAATCTTCACATTATCCAATGCGACGCGGCAATTCAAGAGGACGTTAAGATTACAACCCAAGGCGAGTTTGACGAATATATTAAAAATATGAAGCTGCACGGATTCGGAGGAACGGATTTCCGTCCTGCCTTAAGCTATGTGAATATGCTGGTAGAAAACGGCGAGCTAAAAAACTTAAAAGGACTTATCTACTTTACAGACGGCTATGGAGTGTTTCCCGCGAAGAAGCCTCGATTCGAGACGGCGTTTGTGTTTATCGACGAGGGGTACGAGCCGCCCGAAGTTCCGCCGTGGGCGATAAGATTAGTGCTTAGAAAAAATGAAATATAATATTACATTGTTGCGGGCGGATTGATTTAAATATAAATTTAATATGTTGTTATTGGCGGAATTATTTAAATAGAAATTTCAAAACCGCGCAAAGCTGCGCTTTGCGCTA
>JAFLUE010000263.1 GCA_022508945.1 Oscillospiraceae bacterium | reverse complement strand
ACTATCCAGATAGATATGCTGCTTGCGGAAAAGTTCGGAATGGAATATGTTGACGTTGACGGTACAAAGAAGAATCCGTATATTATCCACCGCACGTCTATGGGCTGTTATGAACGTACACTCGCCTATCTTATCGAGAAGTACGCGGGAGCGCTTCCGCTGTGGCTGTCTCCCGAGCAAGTACGTATCCTGCCGATAACAGACCGCGCGAAGGAATATGCCGAAAACATTTCGACCCGCCTTCAGAGCCTCGGAATACGCACATTTGTTGATAACAGAAACGAGAAGATCGGATACAAGATACGTCAGGCACAGCTTGAAAAGATCCCGTACTTCTTTATCGTGGGAGATAAAGAAGTCGAGGACGGCACGGTCGCTTTGCGCTCGCGCAAGGACGGCGACCTCGGAGCTATGCCGCTCGACGGGGTAATAAACAAGATCGTAAAGGAAAACGCCGAAAAGGTAAGATAACAACAAGAGGTAAATATGTCAAACGAAAATTTAACCATAGCCGATATTCCCGCGGATTTCAATCATGAGCTTGAAGAAAAGATCCTAAAAGCAAACGAGGACAAAACTCTCGTAAAATGGAACAAGCTTCTGCCCGAGCTTATGGAATCGGAGATCTTTTTGGCGGGTATGTTTCCGAGCGGTCAGTCGGGCGGACAGGCAAATCTGCTTATTCTCCAGCACGAAGGGCGAAATATGGTACCGTTTTTTTCAAATCCCGACAGGATATCGGTTCTGCCCGAAGAGCAGACAAGCCGTATGAATATGATAAAAATGAGGGCAGGCGACTTTTTCTACTCTATCAAGGGAATGGGCGCTATACTGAATCCCGCTACGGATTATAAGAAAATTTTCAGCGGCTTTGACACAAAAGTTCTCGCGCTGGAATTCAAACAGTCAATTTCAGAAAAAACAAATAATACCGAAAAATAAGGAAGAATAAGCTTTGAACGAATCATCTGCTTTAACTAAAACTCTCAGTATTATCATACCATGTTATAATGAAGAAGAAAGTATACCGCTTTTTTATGAGGAAACACTGAAGCAAGAGCGTTTTTTCCACGAAAAAGGAGTTGAATTCGAGTTTGTTTTCGTGGACGACGGCTCGCGCGACAAGACCGCGGAGACCGTAAAGGCTCTGAGGGAAAATGACGAGCGAATACATCTCGTGTCTTTCTCTCGAAATTTCGGAAAAGAGTCCGCGATATACGCGGGCTTTGAAAAGGCGAAGGGCGATTTTGTCGTGCTTATGGACGCGGATCTTCAGGATCCTCCCGCGCTTTTGCCGGAGATGTATTCTTATATTGAAAGCGGAAGAGATTTTGTCGGCACACGCCGCGTAGACCGAAAGGGCGAGCCGCCGATACGCTCGTGGTTTGCGAGAAGATTTTACGGACTTATGCGAAATATCTCAAAAACGGATATTGTTGACGGGGCGCGCGACTATCGCATGATGACAAAAAAAGTGTGTGACGCGATATTGTCAATGAAGGAATACAACCGCTTTTCAAAAGGGATATTCGGCTGGGTAGGATTTGATATAAAGTGGATCGAATACGAAAACATCGAGCGCGTCGCGGGAGAAACAAAGTGGTCGTTCTGGAAGCTGTTTTTATACTCGCTTGAAGGAATTATGGCGTTTTCGACAATGCCGCTTACTCTCTCGATCTTTTTCGGTATGCTTTTTTGTGTTCTGGCGGTGGCGCTGCTGATTTTTGTGATCGTAAGGACAGCCGCCTTCGGAGACGCGTTCGCGGGAGTTCCGCTCGTTATCTGCGCGGTCGCGTTTGTCGGCGGGATACAGCTTTTATTTACCGGCATTATGGGTATGTACCTCAGCAAGACCTATCTTGAGGTCAAGCAAAGACCGATATATATCGTTAAAGAGGAATTTTAAAGAGTTATTTAAATTGAAATTTCAAAACCGCCCAGCGTGCCGAAGGCATGCTGGGCTATCAAATCGACGCGTATGAGCTGCGCTCATACGCGTCGATTATTTTT